>NZ_JAZHDB010000177.1:0-14809 GCF_036584575.1 Desulfolutivibrio sp. | reverse complement strand
TGGTCGAAAAGCCGTTTGTCCCATATCAGGCGCAGGGCCTTGGGGCAGTTGAACCGGGACAGGGACTCGCAGGGCGGCGTCCCGGCAAAGAGATCGAGGCCAAGGAGCATGTCCGCGAAACGGACGGCCATGGGATGCTTGGCCAAAACGGCGATGCAGGCCCGGCGGAGATCGGCGTGGAACTGCTTGAAGGGGGCCTTGCGCATCTCCTTGAAGCTCTCGTGTTCCACATGGGTGGCCTGGATGATCTTGAGGATCACCTCGGCGCCGGGGGCCAAGCCGGAATTGAGGCCGATCTGCAGGATATCGGGATCCAGCGGGGCCAGGTTCACCGCCGACCTTATGGCCTGCTCCAGAATCGGACGGACGACCGGCGACCGAGCGGCCGAAGGCTCGCCCGAGGCACGGCCGACAAAGTTGATGGCCAGGGGGAGATCGACCTGAAAATTGTTTAGGTAATTTTTATAATACAGGCAGGCTTCGTCCAGAGACAGGGTGAACATCTCCCCGGCGATGCCCGTGGGCTTCTCGTTCTCGGCGGATTGCGCCATGGCCGTCTCCTTCTCCTGATCCAAGGGATGCCATGCCCGCATGCAATACTTGCACCAAAAAATACCCGGGGCCACCTGAGACACGACGGGACGGCGGCCCCGGAAAAAATCCATAATTCCTATTCGGAGACGGAAATTCCGTATTCGATGCGCTCCAGGCCATCCACCCCTTCGGCCATGCCCGGATCGTCGCCCTCCTCCACGATGCGCGGCTGGAACACCTTGGCCTTGCGCCGTTTCTTGGCCATGATCTCCTTGAGCAGCTCATCGCGCCCCATGTAACAATCCATGCACATGTCGTCGCGGGGGCTGAACTCCTGGACCCGCTTTTTCAGATTGCACACCTTGCAGGCGCGCAGTTCACGGCTCTCGGCGATCAGGTCGTCGTCGTCCTCTTCCTGGACGTCGAGCAGGGGGTCGAGACCGGGCAACTCCTCGTCCTGCAGGTCCGCCCTTTCGCCGCGCTCCGCCTGTTCCGGTTTGGCGGCCTTGGACACCTTCTCCCCGCGTCCCGCAGCAACCGCCCCGTCGGCCTTGCCTGCGGCCTTGACGGCCCGGGCCCTGGGTTTTTCCTTGCCGCCTGCGGCCTCGGCGCGCCCCCGCTTGCCCGTCTCGCCCGACAGCGACCACGGCCCCTTACGGGTCTCGATGACCACCTCGGTCAGGCAGACCTCGGGGAACAGATCGGCCAGGATGCGGGTCAACTGAAATTTTTTGTCCAGCCCCTTGCGCCGAATGCGGATGTAGGCCCGGTTTCCCTGCACCGTGGGCCAGATGGCCTTCTCCAGATTCGGATCGCCGCCTTCCAGGAAACGGCCCTCGATGACCAGCCCCCGGGCACAGATGAAGTATTCTTCATCGGCGTCTCCTGCAAAATATTCCGCATCGCGTGGAATCAGCTTCCAGTCCATGTGTCCCCCCTTGTCGGCCGTCTGCGAACCGTAGCCCGGACGTTCTGCGCCCCCGCACGGGGGTGTTAAATGCCTAAATCCTGATCGATCAAGACGACCTTCACCCGTCCCGCCGGAAAGGATTTCTCGGTGATGGTCCATACGTTGCAAATGCGCTCCGGACTTTTGCAGTCCTGGCAAAACGAGGTCTTGGCGCAGGGCGTCTTCTTGTCCAGGCGCATGGCGTTGGCCGGTGCGGCGAACTGCTTGATCCGGCGCATGCCCTCGGTGACCCCGGGGACGATCTTGTTGCGGCCGACCAAAACGATGACATGTCTGGGGCCGAAATGCATGGCCCCCACCCGGTTGCCGATCATGTCCAGGTTGACCAGTTGCCCGGTCTCGGTGACGGCGTTGGAGCCGGTGAGAAAACAGTCCACCAAAAGGGCCTTTCGCCGCAGTTCGTACATGTCCGCCGGGGCCAGGCCCTTGTCCGTGGTATTGAGGACGGTGTATTCGGGATTGTCCATAAGCGCCGCCACCAAGCCCAGGGCGGCCACCGTGCCCGAACCGCCGAAGGAAAAGCTTTGGGCCCCGGTCTCGGGGACAAGCCGCGTCAGGACCAACTCCGTCGCCGCAGCGGCGTCTGGCGCCACATGCACGTCAAAGTTGTTGGACGCAAGGGCTTTCTTGACCGCCTCCAGCCGTTTGGAGGAGTATGCGGCGATGAAATTTTCCATATTTTATCAGCACTTCCAGATAGTTACCCCAATGAAGCGGCCTCCCCGGCGTCGGCCGGGCGCATACTGAACCGGGGCATGGAAAAAAGCAAGCCGAATACCGTTGAAAAACCGGATTTCTCACCGATACAGGGTGCGCAACTCCTGGATGAACTTGCCCACGGTGCGGTCGTTCTTGTCCTGGCGGGCCACCACCCACACCCCCCAGGAAATGGGGATGGAGCGATTTTTCCCATCAACGTACAGGGCGTTTAGGCCCTCGACGATGCGCCCCACGGTGAGGCCCTCGAAAAAGACATCGGTCTGGCGGGCGATGCTGATCAGGATGTCGCTGCACATGGTGTATTCATTTTGCAGGATGATGTGCAGGATGCTCTCGCTTAAGTTGAGCCCCTCCAGCACCCCGATGACCAGGTCGGTCTTTTCCGCCACATCCAGTCGGTTCCAGTAGGCCCCGTCCCGATTGCCCTCGGCCCTGGCCCGATCCGCGCACAGGGCGCTCGCGGTCAGGACGAAAGCCAGGGCAAGCCCGGGAAGATACGCCGTTCTCATGGATGATGGCCTCCGTGACCGTCAGATGTCGTTTTGGCCCCAAACACGCTGGACACGCCATGTGCAAAGACCCACGAAATCCTCCTACGCCTCTGCCTCACGCAATTCAACACGTCTTGGGGCGTGATCCGACAAATATTCGCGACCCCATTTTCCGGCGCGGCGCGGCTCAGTGGGTCACCAGATGCGGCGGCAGATGGGAGACGTCGAAAGCCCCCACACGCCGTTTCGGGCCGGGGGTGAGCCGCACGATTGAGGCGTTGGCGACCGCAAACGCCGGGCGGAACCCCCGGAACCGGGCCATGGCCTGCGGATCGGCGGCGAAATCGGCCCCGATGCCGCCGAAAAACCGCAACAGCACCGCCCGGATGAACTGGCCGTGGCTGTAGACCACGGTCAGTCCCGGCGGAATGTCCGGCCCGTCCACATGACGGCAAAAAAAATCCTCCACGCGCAGCACCAGCTCGGCAAAGGTCTCGGCCCCTTCGCCCTGGCGGTGGAGGGGATCGCAGCGGGCCCAGTAGTCGTCGATCATGGGGCGGCGCATCTCCCGGGTCGTGCCCTGGTAGCTCTCCAGGCCCAGATAGGTGAACTCCTGGACGGCTTCGACAGCCACGGGCACGTCCGGGAAGCGGTCCATGGCAGGCCTGGCCGTCTCCATGGCCCGGGAAAAGGGCGAGACCGCCAGGCGCTCCGGGGCCCAGGGCAGGGCCTGGGCCGCCAGCACGGCCTGCTTGCGGCCGACGTCGGTCAGGGCCGACCGGCTGGGATGCCCGGTGGGCAGCCCGGCGTTGGAGACGCTTTGTCCGTGCCGGATAAGCCACAACTCACTCATGATCCCCCCGTTTCGCGCCCCCGGGACGGCAAGGCCGCCTACCGGCTTGCGCCCCCGGCGCGGGGTCTGTATAACCCCGGCCCATGCAGCAGATCATCCTGATCCGCATCACCGGCGACGACAAGCCCGGACTCACCGCCACCCTCACCGGCCAGCTGGCCCAGACCCGGGTGGACATCCTGGATATCGGACAGGCCGTCATCCACGACACCCTGTCGCTTGGCATCCTCATCCGCATTCCCCGCGAATCCGAGTCCGCGCCCATCATCAAAGACCTTCTTTTCACCGCCCACGAACTCGGCGTCAACCTGACGTTTACGCCCATCCCCCCGCAGCGCTACGACAAATGGGTCGACGCCCAGGGCAAGGATCGGCATATCGTGACCCTTTTGGCCCGGACCATCACCGCCGAACAGGTGGCGAGCATAAGCCGGGTCATCGCCGAAAACAGCCTCAATATCGACGTCATCACCCGCCTCTCGGGCCGCGCCTCCTTAAACGACGCCGCCCCCCTGCGCCAGGCCTGCGTGGAATTCTCCGTGCGCGGCGCCCTGGCCGATCCGGCCCGCATCAAGGGTCAGTTCCTGGCCATCGCCGCCGAACTCGGCGTGGACATCGCCTTCCAGGAGGACGGGGCCTTCCGCCGCAACCGCCGTCTGGTGGCCTTCGACATGGACTCCACCCTGATCGCCGCCGAGGTCATCGACGAACTGGCCAAGGAGGCCGGGGTCGGCCGCGAGGTGGTGGCCATCACCGAATCGGCCATGCGCGGGGAGATCGACTTCAAGCAAAGCCTGCGCAAACGGCTGGCGCTTTTGCGCGGCCTGCCCGCCGACACCCTTGAGGCCGTGGCCCGGCGCATCCCCATGACCGAGGGGGCCGAACGGCTCATCAACAACTTAAAGCGCTTCGGCTACAAAATCGCCATCATCTCCGGCGGGTTCACCTATTTCGGGCGCCGCCTGCAGGACCGCCTGGGCATCGATTTTCTTTTCGCCAACGAACTCGAGATCGAAAACGGCCGTCTCACCGGAAACGTGGTAGGCGATATCGTGGACGCCGCCAAGAAAGCGGAAATTCTAAAAGACATCGCCGCCCGCGAAGGGTTAAGCCTGCAACAGGTCATCGCCGTGGGCGACGGGGCCAACGACCTGCCCATGCTCAACCTGGCCGGGCTGGGCATCGCCTTCCACGCCAAGCCCGTGGTCAAGCAGGGGGCGAAACAGGCCATCTCCACCCTGGGACTGGACAGCATCCTCTATCTCATCGGCATGCGCGACCGGGACACCGTCACGTAAACGAAAGGCCCAAACCGCAAGGAGAATCTCGTGGAAACCGCGCTGCAACAAGAGTTGACGACCCTGCGGGTCAACATCCTCAAGATGCTGCACATGGCCTCCGAAGCCGTGCATAAGGCCACCCAGGCCGTTTTCGACAACAACGCCGACCTGGCCCGCCAGGTCATCGACGACGACCGCCACATCAACGCCCTGGAATGCCTCATCGACTCCGAGAGCCTGCGCATCCTGGCCCTGCACCAGCCCGTGGCCAAGGATCTGCGCTTCATCGTGGGCTGCATGCGCATGATCGTCAACATCGAGCGTCTGGGCGACGAGGGGGCCAACATCGCCGAGCGGGTGCTCATCCTGCACGAACGCCAGCGTATGGAGATCAACCCGGCCCTGCGCCAGTTGTCCGAGATGGCGCTCGACTTGGTGCGCAAGACCATCACGGCCTTCATGGAGCTCGACGCCGAGCTGGCCAAGGAAATTTTCGACCGCAACATCGACGCCATGAATTTGAATGTGCGCATCTTCAAGGACACCACGGACTACATGATCCGCGAATCACGCACCGTGGAGCGGGCCGTGCAGTATTCCTTCATCGCCCACAGCCTAAAGCGCATCTGCGACCAGTCGGCCAACATCGCCGAGAGCATCATCTTCATCAAGGAAGGCGAGAACTACAAGCACAAGTGCGGGCAGTAGGCTACGGCCGCCGGGCCGTTTCCCGGAGAAGGCGCGCCGCCCTCCCGGGGCGTCAACGCCGCCGCGCTCGTGGCGCTCACGAAACACGACGCCGGTTTTTTTAAGAAAAAAGAAATCTCACAACCTATTTCCTTCACCATCCGTGTGCGCGGATGTCGAAGGCAGGTCACGAGCCGCTTTCCCGGCCCGGCGGAACATCCGCCGGGCCTTTTTCATGGGTTGGACTTGCGGTTTTTCTGGTAGCGGTTGACGGCGTTGATGTGGTCGTTGAGGTTTTTGCTGAACTGATGAACGCCGTCGCCTGTGGACACGAAATAATAAAAATCGTGGATCTCCGGCGCGGTCACGGCCAAAAGCGAGGCCAGCCCCGGGGAACAGATGGGGCCCGGGGGCAGGCCAGGACGCTGGTAGGTGTTGTAGGGATTTTTCGGATCGTCCAGATGGGCCCGGCGCAGATTGCCGTCGAAGGACTCGCCCAGGCCGTAGATCACCGTGGGGTCGGTCTGGAGCAGCATGTTCTTGGCCAGCCGGTTGAGAAACACCCCGGCCACTCGGGCCCGCTCGACGGGCGCGCCCGTCTCCTTCTCCACGATGGAGGCCAGGGTCACGGCCCGGTACAGATCCTCGCCTTCCAGGGGCTTGCCCGGCCAGACGACGGACATCTGCCGCCGGAATTCCTTGAGCATGGCCTCCACCACATAGGCCGCATCCGGGTCCGGACGGCGGGTGAACAGGTACGTCTCGGGGAATAAAAATCCCTCGGCCGTGTCCGCCGGGATGCCGTATTTCTTTAAGAGCTCCTTGTCCTTGGCGGCCCGCAGGAAGCTCTCGGCCGTGCCGAAGCCCGCGTCCTCCACCACCCTGGCGATCTGGCGCATGGTCAGGCCCTCGGCCACGGCCAGTTTGCGCTGGATGCCCGGCGAGGTGGTCAGTTCCTCCAGGACGCGGCCCGGGGTCCAGCCCGTGGACAGGGCGAACTCCCCGGCCTTCACCTTGCCGCCAAGGTCCGTATATTTGGCGTAGAGTCGAAAAAGCAGGGCGTCGGCGATGACCCCCTGCTCCGCCAGCCTGTCGGCCACGTCGCTGAAGCGCTGCCCCGGCTCGATGGCGAACACCACCTCGCGGCCCGGGTCTTCGGGCGGCACGGTCAAAAAGGTCCAGGCATGGTAGCCGGCCGTTCCGGCCGCCGCCAGGACGGCCAACAACACGGTCAGGATCATGTAGCGCATGGGTCACCGTTTCTCGGCCGCAGGGCCGACAGGTACGTGTTGACGATGCGAACCGCCGCCTGGGCGTCCAGGGCCTCCCGCAGGCGCCTGCCCGAAAGTCCGGCGGCCCGCAGGTCGCTCTCGGCCTGGGCCGAGGACAGGGTCTCGTCCACGAAGGCGATGGGCAGGGGCGTGCGCCGGGCCAGGCTATGGGCGAAATTCTCGATCTGGCGCACGGTCTCGGCCTCCCGGCCAGGTACGCCATCCATGGGCTCGGGCCTGCCGATGACGATCTGCTCAACGCCCTCGGCCGCCAGGACGGCCGAAAGCGTCTCGAACAGGGCCGCCCGGGTGGTGCGCACGACGACCCCGTGCGGAAAGGCCATGCGCCCGTCCGGGTCGGTGACGGCCAGTCCCACGCGGGCCAGCCCGAAGTCGATGCCCAGGATCTTCATGAAGTGCGCCGGGGGACGCAGGGCGCCGGGGCGCGACAACCGCCCTGCCGTCTCCGCTTCCCGTTTTTTGTGGTGTGCATATCCGGCTTTGGCCCGGGCGAAAAGCAAAAATCCCACCCGGCCGGGGCGGCGGATGACCGGGACCACGGCCGAGGCGCACGGCCTGATCATGCCGCCAGCCGACCGCGCCCGCCTGGCCCAGGGCTGATCAGGCCGCCGATTCCCGCGCCCGTCCCCGCTCCAGCCGCAGCACCCGGTCGATGCCGGGCAGGATGTCCCGCGTCCGGTGGGTGACCAGGATCACCGCCGCGCCCCGGGCCATGATTCCCTGCACGGCGCAGGCGGCCGTGTCCCGGGCGGCGGCGTCCAGGCTGGAAAACGGCTCGTCCAGGATCAAAAGCCGCGGGTCGTGGACCACGGCCCGGGCCAGGAACGCCAGCCGCCGCTGCCCCGTGGACAGGCTGGCCAGGGGGCGCGAGGCCAGATCGGCCAGGCCGAACCCGGCCAGGATGGCCCGGACGGCCTGCGCCTGGGCCTGCGATGGCGTGAAAAACAGCCCCACTCCGGCGAAAAAGCCGCTGGCCGCCACGTCGCTGACCGTCGCGCTCGGAGGATAGGCCGACTCCAGGTCGGCGGACACGAACCCCACCCGGGTCTTGATGTCGCGCAGGTCGCTTCCCGCCAGCTCCACCAGTCCCGGCCGGCGGATGCTCCCCCCCTCGGCCGGATGGATCTCGCCCAAGATCAGGCGCAAAAGCGTGGTTTTGCCCGCGCCGTTGCGGCCCAGCACGGCCCAGCCTTCCCCGGGCATGACCCGCCAGGTCAGTCCCGTGAGCACCCGGCGGCCGCCAAGAGAGACGTCGGCGTCTTCAATCTCGAAAAGCGGCGTCTCCCCGCCACGCCTCCCGGCCTCCGGTTCCCCGGGCAAAATGTCCGCCACCGCCACCGGAGATGCGGCCGCAGGCGGCGACCCGCCGTCCGCCGTTTCGAAAAAGGACATGTCCGACAACGCGCCGCAGGCCGCGATGCGCCCCTGCTCAAGGACCACGGCCCGGGTCACGCCGGGCGGAACATCCTCGGGCCGGTGAGCCGTGGCCAAAAGGGCCGTCCCCGAGGCGGCGGCCACGGCCATGGCCCCCAGCACCCGGGCCCGGTTGTCCGCGTCCAGCCCATCCAAGACCTCGTCCAGGATCAGCAGCAGGGGCCACGGGGCCAGGGCCCGGGCCACCAGCGCCGCCCGAAGCCGCCCCTCGGACAGGGCGGCCATGGGGGCGTCCGCCAGGTCCGCCAGCCCCACCTGTCCGATCACCTCCCTGGCCCGGCCACGCTCTTGCGGCGTCGGCGGCTGATGCAGCAGGCGGGAGTCGAAAAATCCGGCGCACACGGCGTTAAAAACCGTGACCGTCCCCTCATGCCCGCGCCAGAAGTCCCAGTCCGGGCGGCCGACCGACCCGAAACGCTGGCGAAGTCCCAAGGGGGTGGATTGATCGCGGCCCTCGGCCACATAGCGGCGACGGCCCAGGCCGTCCTGGTCCGGGGGGATGTCGCCGCGCACCAGACGCAAAAAGGTGGTCTTGCCCGCCCCGTTTCGACCGAAAACGGCCCAGGTCTGCCCGGGAAAAAGGCGAAAGGACACGGCGTCAAGGATGCGGCGGCCGCCGAGGCTGACGCTGGCCCGGTCGAGCGACGCCAGCGGTGCGGCGGCAAGATCGGGGAACAAATCCGGAAATGATTTTTTAGGTGTGAGCATGGCGCATGAAAAAGGGGATCCCCCGAAGAGGATCCCCTGGGGTGTCGTGGTTCGCCGCGTCCTTATGAGACGAGCCCGGAGGCGGCCAGGATGACCCGCAGCTTGTCCTGGTTGGCCGGGAGCATCTCCACCATGGGCAGCCGCGTCTCGAAGCCGAGCTTGCCCATCCAGCCCAGGGCCGTCTTGACCGGGACCGGGTTGGTCTCCAGGAACATGCCCCGGCACAGGGGGGCCATGCGGTAATGCAGCTCCCTGGCCTTGGCCATATCCCCGGCGAAAAAGGCGTTGCACATCCCGGCCATCATCCCGGGCACGATGTTGGAGACCACGGAGATGACCCCCACGCCGCCCACGGCCAGGGTGGGCAGGACCGTGAAGTCGTCGCCCGAGAGCACAGCGAAATCCGGGCCGCAGTATTCGATGATGTCCGAAATCTGGGTCAGGTTGCCCGTGGCCTCTTTCACGCCGACCACCTGGGGCACGCGCTTTTTGATCTTCACCAGGGTCTCGGGCAGCACGTTGACCGAGGTCCGGCCGGGCACGTTGTAGACCACAAAGGGCAACGCCACCTGGGCGGCGATGGCCGCGAAATGCTCCACCAGCCCGTGCTGGGTGGGCTTGTTGTAATAGGGGGTGATGAGCAGCGCGCCGTCGGCCCCGGCGTCCTTGGCCTCCCGGGTCAGATCCACGGCCTCCCGGGTGTTGTTGGAGCCGGCCCCGGCCAGAACCGGGATGCGGCCTTTGACCTGCTCGACACAGATGCGGATGACCCGTTTATGCTCGGCATGGGACAGGGTGGCGGACTCGCCCGTGGTTCCGCAGGGTACAAGTCCGTCAATACCTTGCTCGATCTGCCATTCGATAAGGGCCCGGTAGCGGTCCTCGTCAACTTCGCCGCCGGAAAAAGGCGTCACCAAGGCGGTAAAGGCTCCCCGAAACTCCATGACTGTCCTCCTTGCCGAAAAAAGTGGGTCCGTCCCATTTTCTAGCCCGTTTCCCCGAAAACGGCAAGACGCTCGGCCAGCGGCATTTCCCTCTTTTGCAAAAGAGGATCGTGGGCTATACGGGAGCCATTGTCTGAAACCGTCGGGTGAACATGCCTTGCTTCCCCGCCGCCCGCTCCCGCTCACCTTCCAAACGGAACCCCGAAATGCTTGATCGCGATCTGGCGAGCGACCTCTCCCCTGTCCCCCACGCCGACCTTCCGGCCCTGCTGACGATGCTGTCCCCATATCTGGCCCTGGCCACCGTGGCCATGCTCGCTTTGGCCGTGGTCCATCTCCTGCGCACCCGTCGCCGTCTGGAGCGCACCATCGCCGAGGCCGCCCGGGCCAAGGCCGCCCTGGCCGAGAGCGAGGAACAGTTCCGGACCCTGGCCGAAATGGCCGCCGCCGCCATCTTCGTCTACCGGGACGCCCGGTTTCTCATGGTCAACCCGGCCATGACCGCCATCACCGGGTATTCCCGGGGCGAGATCCTGGCCATGACCCAGATGGACATCGTCCACCCCGACCATCGGGTGGTGGTCATGAACCGCGCCCTGGCCAGACAGCGGGGCGAGGACGTGCCCGACCGCTACGAGGTCAAGCTTTTGACCAAAAGCGGCGAGACGCGCTGGGTGGACATGTCGACGGGCAGCATCACCTTCCAGGGACACCCGGCCAGCATCGGCACGGCCTTCGACATCACCGAGCGTAAATGGGACCAGGAGCGCATCCACTTCATGGCCCAACACGATGCCCTGACCGGCCTGCCCAACCGGGCGCTTTTTTCCGATCGCCTGGAACAGGCCCTGCTCCTGGCCAGACGGGCCGCAACCCGGGTGGCCCTGCTTTTTCTGGATCTGGACGATTTCAAGCCCGTCAACGACACCTTCGGCCACGCCGAGGGGGACTTGCTGCTCAAGGAGACGGCCCGGCGCATGCGCCAGCGGTTGCGGGACGCGGACACGGTCGGACGCATCGGCGGAGACGAATTCGTGATCCTGCTTGCCCAGGTGCGCTCGGCGGAGGATGCCGCGCAGGTGGCCGAGGACATCCGCCGGGAGATCGAGCGGCCCTTCGACCTGCCGGGCGGCCGCCATCTGGTCTCGTGCAGCGTCGGCGTCGCGGTCTTCCCGGAGCACGGGGATGCCGCCATGGCCCTGTCCAAACATGCGGACATGGCCATGTACCGGGCCAAATCCCTGGGCCGCAACCGGGTGGAGGTCTACCGGGAGGAGCCCGGGGGGGACTGATCGGGAAAAAGAAAGGCGTCCTTGGGATTTTCAATGTCCCCGGGGCCGTCGGTTCCGGTTTTTTGGGCAATAAGGGCGCAGACCTTGGCATAGCGGGCGTTGACGGCCCGAAACCGCCGCACCCGGGCCGCAAAGCCCGGTCCTTTGGCCGCCGCCCGGGCCGCGAACAGGTCGCTGGCGAAGGCGTACAGTTCCATGTCCGCCGCGTTTCTCTCCAGGGCCAGGTGGACGTCAGCCTCGCCGACATCCTCCTTGACCCCCTTGGCCAGCACGTTGCGCTTCTCGTAATAGACGTTTTGCAGCCCCAGGAAATCCCCGATCATAAGCAGGCTCTCGTCGAAACGCTCCTGCAGGCCGAAGCAGCAAAACACCTTCTCCAGATGCCGCTTGGCCGTGTCCAGGGCCTGACGCGGAAAGCCGTCCAAATCGAAATCGCACCCCGACAGAAGCCGGGTCATGGGATTTTTGCCGCGATACCTGAGCTCCCGGCGCGAACTGGTCAGGTAGTCCCGGAAGGTGACGGCGTTGTCGTTTAAAAACCGGTACAACGCGGTTTCCGGCCAGGTTTTGAGGAAGACGTATTCGGAGACCAGGCGGGCCACGGGATGGCGCAGGAAGGTGAACACCCGCACGGGACGGGAATACATCATCGGCGGATCGTAGCGATGCAACAGGGTGTGACCCTGGATCAGGCGGATGCCCTCCAGGGCCGTGGCGTCGCCTCCGGCATGACGCTTGAAGTCGCTGTCCCGGTACAGGGACAGCATCTCCCCGGGCCGGAAATTGGCCCGCAGGATGTCGTTGACCGTCGTCCCGGCGGTGCGCGGCAGGTGCAGAAAGAAAAATGGCTCGGACATGGGGCGTCTTTCCTCCGGGGGGACGGCGGGCGCAGGCAGGCGCAGGCCGGGCGTCACCGCGTTGTCGGCCGCATCATCCGGACAGACAATAAGCAAATACCGTTCCATCACAACCCTGCCTCCAGCCCGCGCCCTCCGAGGCCGGACGGCGCGGCGCCCGGGTTTTCCGGTGCGCCAGCGCGCCCGAAATTCCGCCGCCACGGCTGGGCCGCCACTTGACACCACCCAAGAGTGGTGACATGGTGCCACCACAACAAGGTGGTGACACATGCCCGACGCCGCGTCCCTGGCCCTTTTGGGGCTGACCTCCTACGAGGCCCAGGCCTATCTGGCCCTTCTGGGCCGTCCCCGGCTTTCCCCGGCCGAGGTGGCGGCCCTGGCCAAGATCCCCCGGCAGCGGGTCTACGACGTGTTGGAGTCGCTGGCGGCCAAGGGCCTGTGCCTGGTCCGGGAGGACTCGCCCAAAAGCTATGCGGCCCTGGAGCCGGGGCAGGCCTTGGAGATGCTCGGCCAGGAGCGGCTCACGGAGCTTGAGCGGGAGCGGGCCCGGACCCGGGCCGCCGTGGCGGCGCTTACCGAGGAACTGGGACCGATTTTTGCGGCCGGGAAAGGCCAAAGCGGCCCCCTGGCCTATGTGGAGGTTCTGACCGGGACGGCCCGAATCGGCCACCGGGCGTTGCTGCTGGCCGGGGCGGCCAGGCAGCGGGTGAACTCCTGCGTGCGGCGGCCGCTGATCCTGAGCCCCGAGCAGAACACGGCCTTCATGGACGTCCCCCTGGCCCGGGGGCTTTGCTACCGGGCGCTCTACGAGGAGGCCGCCCTGGACGACCCCCTGCTGCGGGGGTGGATCGACGATCTCTCGAGCCGGGGGCTTGTGGTGCGCCTGATCCGGGAGTTGCCGCTCAAGATGCAGGCCTTCGACGACGAGGTGGTTTTGCTGTCCATGCAGGATCCCACGGCGGGCGAACCGGGATTCACCGCCGTCGTCATCCGCAACCGGGGCATGGTGGCCATGATGAACCTGGCCTTCGAGCATCTCTGGGAGTCGGCCCGGGCCTATGCCGGGTGAACCCCCTGCACGGGGGGAAAAGGAGTCGGGACATGAACGCGAAGGCGGCAACGCTGACGTTGCGCGAGGGATACGAACCCGGGGCCGTGGGCCGCATCGTGGAGCTGCACGGCCGCTACTACGCCGGGGTCTGGGGTTCGGGGGCTCCGTTTGAGCTTTTGATCGCCCGGGAGGTGAGCGAATTTCTGGAAGGCTACGACGCGGCCCACGATCTCCTGGTCACCGCCCACCTGGACGGGACCATGGCCGGCTCCCTGGCCATCGTGGGCCGCACGCCGCGTCCGGGTTGGGCCCAGATGCGCTTCGTCATCGTGGACCCGGCCTGCCATCGTCGGGGCGCGGGCAAGGCCATGCTGCGCCGGGGGCTGTCCTGGTGCCGGAAACAGGGATTTTCCGGGGTGTTTTTGTGGACCGTGGACCATCTGCCCGAGTCACGGCGCATGTACGAAAAGGCCGGATTCACGGTGGTGGAATGCTGCCCCGACGACCGCTACACCCTGCCCCGGGACAACCTGCGTATGGAACTTGTCCTGTGACCGGCCCCGACGCGGCTCAGACCGGGCCAAACGCCGATCCGGGCCGGATGTTCATGGCCGCCACGCCCGGGCCGCCGCCGACAAACTCCAGCAGGTTCAGGCAGCCGTAGTCCTGGCCAAGACGGAAAAGATTGGCCAGGGGCATGCCCAACAGGCCGCACAAGAACGTACGGTTGACCCCGCCGTGGGCCACGGCCAGCACCTCGATCCAGCCGCCGTCCCGATCGCCCAAGGTCGCGTCCGCCCCCCCGGCCTCGCGATCCTCGCCGACCTCGGAAACCAGGGCCGCCAGGGCCGCCCCGGCCCGGGCCTGCACATCGGCGAAGCTCTCGCCCCCGGCCGGACGAAACCCAGCCAAATCCGCCCCCCTGGCTTCGTAGCAACCGGGAAACCGTTCCCGGACCTGGGCCACGGTCAGCCCCTCCCACTCTCCGAGCCCGATCTCGCGCCACCGGGGCTCCAGGCGCAGGGGAATGTCGCGTCCATGGAGCATGATCCGGGCCGTCTCCAGGCAGCGGGAAAGGTCCGAGGCCACGGCCAGGGCGAAGGGAACCCGGGCCAGGGCGGATGCCCAATACCCGGCCTGCCGCCGCCCCGTCTCCGACAAGGAGATGTCCGACTGGCCCACGAACCGGCGCGGGGAGACCTGGGGCAACTCCCCATGCCGAAAAAGCCACACCCTTACCCGGCGCACACATCCATCCCGGCCAGGGACAGGATGGCCGCCACATCCATGCCCGCCTCGCGCTCCACCCGGGCCAGCACGGCCCGGGCCCGCTGGCGGCGGCCGCGTATGGCCGTCTGGGCGGCGGCGTCGCCCTCGAACATGTCCATCTTCTCCCGAAACCTGGCCTCCAGGCCCACATACCGGTCGCAGCGCACCAGCTTGTCCGCCAGATAGACGATCTCTTTTTCGGTTACGGGCTGCGCGTCGCCAAGATTGGTGTCCCGGTGGCAGGCCACAATGTCCGCCAGGATCGGAAAACCCAGCCGCAGAAGCTCCCGGCCGCCCTCGGCCTCGTGCTGCGGCCTGCCCTTGGCCAGGTCGTGCAAAAGGGCCGCCGATTCCGCCAGCCGCACGTCGAGTCCGGCCCCCAGGCGGTTCAGGGCCCGGGCCAGGGCCACCGCCGCCCGGGCCACGG
>NZ_JAZHDB010000176.1:0-2755 GCF_036584575.1 Desulfolutivibrio sp. | reverse complement strand
GCCGGGAATTCCCGGAACTGACCTTCTCCGTGTCCGCCACCACCCGCCCGCCCAGGCCCGGGGAGGTGGACGGCCGCGACTACCACTTCATGTCCGAGGAGGAATTCTCCAGCCTACGGGATACCGGACATTTCGCCGAATGGGCCAAGGTGCACGGCAATTTCTACGGCACGCCCATGCGCCCGGTGGTGGACCAGTTGGCCTCGGGAAAAGACGTGCTCTTCGACATCGACGTGGCCGGGGCCGACCAGTTGCGCCAGGTTTTTGCGGATGGGGCCTATGTGTTCATCCTGCCGCCGTCCCGGGAAGAATTGGCCAGGCGGCTGTCCGGCCGGGGCACCGAAACCCCTGAGATCATCGCCCGCAGGCTGGCCAACGCGGCGGGCGAGATCGCCCGGGCGGCCAGCTTCGATTACCTGGTGGTCAACGATGTCCTTCCCGAGGCCCTGGACCGGCTGCGCGCGGTGTATCTGGCCGAACGCTCCCGGACCCGGCTTGTGCCCGGACTTGTGGAGAGCCTGGTGGCCCAATTCCGCTGAGGCCGGGTTTCGTGGGTTTGGCCCCGAGTCCTCCCCCCTCGAACTTGGAGGAAGGCAAAAACTCCTTCCAAATCCGGCATTCTTTGAGTATATCTTGAGAAAAGCCCCCAGGGGATCGCAACGCCGAAAGCAAGGGGCATCGACAATGGCCGACAAGAACGAACTCTTTACCGTACGCGTACCCGACGGTGAAAAGCACCATGCATCCGGCAAGGCGCATGACCGGATCAAAGGTGTCTTCTCCACCCAGGCCATCCAGCGCGTGGGCACAGGCACCACCACCCGGAGAACCATTCAGAAAATGTATTGGTTCGTCGAAGAGCTTGACGACAAGCTCTTGGAGATACAGCCCCTCAACAAAAACTACGTCCCCTCCGGTCCTAAACGCAAAATCACCGTGGACGAGCTCCTGGAGAAGTTTTCCCCGGAGCCGGAATTCTACGTCAGCACCGTCTACCCCAAAATGCGCGAACTCAACATGACCATCGTCAAGGGTGAGAAGCACCGCAGCAAGGGGGAGATCTTTAGCGCAGAACTCGAATTCGGCCAGGCCTTGGTCGTGGACGAGGAAAACGTCCGGGCCAACTTCGGACTGGGGCTCACCTACCTGGACCGGGGCGAGGCCAACAAGGCCCAGGACATCTTCGAACGCCTGGTCCGGCTGGATGCGGCCTTCGACAAAGAACACAAGCATCTTTTCAATGAATTCGGCATCAACCTGCGCAAGAACAAGATGCTCGACCAGGCCCTGGACTATTACAAACGGGCCGAAGACCTGACCCAAAGCGATGAACACCTCCTCTACAACATCGCCCGGGCCTTTTTCGAGAAAAAAAACATCGAGCAGTGTTTCGAATATTTAAAAAAGGCCCTGGACATCAATCCCGACCTCATGGCGGCGAGGAAGTTCATCGCCTACCTGGTGGAAAAAAATCTGCTGCCCGGCCAGACCGCCGCCGACATCCTCGGCAGCGCCGACACCGCAGCCCCTCATTCACCTTCCGATCCCGAAACCGGCGGACCAATCAGCGAGCAGCCCTGATTTTCCCCGGACGCCCCCTGGAGAGAGCATGAACCACGAACGCGGACAAAGCTTTCTTCTGGAGCTGCCTACCCTGCGCCTGGAGCTCCCTTTCTCGTCCATCCTGCTCAACAAACTTTTCATCCAGACCGGCGACGGCTCCATGGCCCCCCTTGACGACATCGCCGAAACCATCGCCAAGGACCAGGGGCTCACGGCCAAAGTCCTGACTATGGCCAACTCCGCCTTCTACGGCTTGCAATCCGAAGTGCGCACCGTCAACCGCGCCGTCACCGTGCTGGGTTTAAACGAGATACGCACCCTCATCCTGGCCCTGGGCGTGCGCCACATCGCCACACTCCACCCGCTGCCCGGAAGCTTCGACATCTCCCGCTACTTCGAACACCAACTGGCCGTGGGACTGGCCGCCAAGGAACTGGCCCCCGCCCTCGGCGCCCCCGACGGCGACAACCTCTTTACCGCCGGCGTCCTCCACGACCTGGGCAAACTCCTCACCGCCCAGCACCGCCCGGCCGACTGGCAGGCCATCGAAACCCTGGCCCAGACCGACGTCATCCCCTTTCATCAGGCCGAAGACCGCTATTGGGGCCTCGACCACGGCCTCATCGGCTCCATGATCCTCAAGGCCTGGAACCTGCCGCCCGAACTCACCGAACCCGTCAACTGGCACCATGCTCCGACACACGCCCCGGACCATCGTCGCGCCGCCCTGACGCTGTGTACCGCCGACGCCATCATCCACTTCCTGGCCAACCCGGTCGCTCCGGCCACCGCACCCTGGCAGAACGTGCTGGCCAAGTTCCACCTCTCCCTCGACGATACCCTGGAATCCATCCAAACCGTCCTGGCCTCCCGCCCCCCCAACCTGTTCGCCGCCGCCGCATAACAAAGGCGTGTGGGGGGCGCCGCCCCCCACGCCCCCCGCCAGGGGGCTAAGCCCCCTGGACCCGTAACGTGCGGCCCCAGGCCGACGCTTTTGCGTCGGCCTGGGGCCGCAAGGTTCCGTGCCCAAAGGCACAGGCTCCTGGCCTAAGGCCTGTGCCCCTGCCGAACACCCGGTTTCCGTGGCGTTGCCCCTGCCGCGACGTGGCAGGGGCAACGCCACGGTGACGGGGGGTCCGGGGGGACATTGGTCCCCCCGGGCGGGGCTCGGGGCGGCAGCCCCGATGCCGTT
>NZ_JAZHDB010000175.1:0-2758 GCF_036584575.1 Desulfolutivibrio sp. | reverse complement strand
GATGCCGGGCCATGAAAAAGGCCGCCAGACGCGCCAGGCAGGCGGCGGCCTCGGCGTCGGAAAAAAGCCCCGGCAGCTCCACGGCCAGGGCCGGATGCCGTCCCAGTCTGCCTCCGGCCATGACCCGCCAGCTTAAGCGCTCAAGGGTCAGGGCCTCATGGGGGCAGGCCCGGACGCACAGGCCGCAGCCCAGACAGCGTTTCCGGTCGATGACCGGCCCGTCCGGGCTTACGGCCATGGCCTTTTCCGGGCAGGCCGCAGCGCAGGCCCCGCATCCCGTACACCGGTCGGGCTGGCGCGACGGCCGACAGGCCCGGATGAGCCCGAAGTCCGCCACCTGGGGACCGGCGCAGGCGTTGGGGCATCCGGCCAGCACGATCTTTATGGCCTGATGGTGGCGGATGGAGGGTTCCGTGGCGGCCAGAAACGCGGGCCAGCCCGCCTCGGTGAGGGTGTGGGCCAAAAGCCCGGGCATGTCCGTGTCGCAGGGCAGGGCATGCGGGCAGGGCCGGGCCCCGGGGGCCGGGGCGAGGCCCCGGCAGGCGGTGATGCGGAAGGTGGTTTCGGGCATGGTCGGGAGTCCTTTTGACGGGGTGTATCCCGAACGGGTCGGGCTGGCCTTGACGTAGGTCAAAAAACCGGGAATCGGAAGCGTATGCCTGGGATCGACAAAAAAGCGGCCGTGGCCGGGATGGAGATGTTTACGGGGCTTTCCCCGGACAAGATCGCCGAGCTTGCGGCCGTGGCCGAGGTGCGGCGTCGGGAGCGGGGGCGGGTGATCTTTCGCGCCGGGGAGGCGGCCGACGGCTTTTACGGCGTGGCCTCGGGCAAGGTGCGCATCTACCGGTCTTCGCCGTCGGGCAAGGAGCACATCCTGCATGTGTTCGGCCCGGGCGCGGCCTTTGCCGAGGTGGTGGTGTTCCAGGGCGGGGTGTTCCCGGCCGACGCCCAGGCCTTGGAGGACAGCGAGCTTTTATTTTTCCCACGCCGGGGCTTTGCGGCGCTATTACGCGACGATCCGGAACTGGCCATGTCCATGCTGGCCCTTCTGTCCATGCGCCTGCGGTTTTTCGTCCAAAAGATCGAGGAGTTGAGCCTCAAGGAGGTGCCTGCCAGGCTGGCCGCCCACCTGCTGCTTCTGCATTCGGCCCAGAAGAAGATGCGCCTGGACCTGGAGCTGCCCAAGGGACAGTTGGCCGGATACCTGGGCACGATCCCCGAGACCCTGTCCCGGGTGTTGCGCAAGATGGCCGACGAGGAGCTCATCGCGCTTTCCGGTCAGGCGGTGGTGTTGCGCGACGTGGCGCGGCTGGAGGAGCTGGCCTCGGGGCAAAAACCCCTGTAGCCGGGCCACCGGTCAGGCGGAGGGGACGGTCCCGAGCAGCCGCCGCAGATCCGAAATCTCGACAGGCTTGGCCAGGTAGCCGTCCATGCCCGCCGCCAGGAAGCGTTCTCGGTCGCCGGACATGGCGTGGGCCGTGAGCGCCATGACCGGTATGCCTGCCCGGTGGGCGAAAGCCGGATCATGGCGCAGGATGGCCAGGGTCTCAAGGCCTCCGAGCTTGGGCATCTGGATGTCCATGAGGATGCAGTCGAACCCCTCCCGGGAAAGGATGTCCAGGGCCGCCAAGCCGTTTTCGGCCTCGACCACGACATGTCCCATTTTTTCCAGCATCCGTCGCAGGGTCATCCGGTTGATGCGCTCGTCCTCCACGATAAGCACGCGCAGGTTCGCCCCCTGGGCCATCTCTCCCAAAAGCAGCGGGCCTTTGGCCTGGGCCGGGGGGGTGGCGGACAGCCCCAGATGCAGGCAGCAGGACACGGTGGTGCCCTCGCCGGGTTCGGTTTCCAGCACGAGATGCCCGTCCATGAGCTCCACCAGATGCTTGACGATGGCCAGCCCCAGCCCGGCGCCTTCATATTTGCGGGTCACGGCGCCGTCGGCCTGGGTGAAGGAATCGAAGATGGAATCGAGCTTGGCCTCGGGGATGCCGATGCCCGTGTCCGTGACGGTGAGAAAGACGCGGGCCGTGCCGGGTTCGGGGGCGGGAAGGGGATAGGCTTCCAGGTGTATCTCGCCGATTTCCGTGAATTTCACGGCGTTTCCCACCAGATTGAAGACCACTTGGCGCACGCGCACCTCATCGCCCACAAAGAGCCGGGGCAGGGTGGCGCCCATGTGCAGGATCAAGTCGATGCCGCGTTCCCGGCACACGGGGCCAAAGGTGTCGGCCACGGCCGCGAACACGTCGCCCAGGTCGAAGGGGTCGTGGCACAGGTAGAGCTTCCCGGCCTCCACCCGGGCCAGATCCAGAATGTCGCTGAGAAGGGCGGTCAGGCGATGGCCCGAACGCAGGGCCGTGCCCACGTAGTCGTCTTGCTCGGCATCGAGGCAGGTGTCCTGGAGCAGTTGCAGCATGCCCAGGAGGCCGTTTAAGGGCGTTCTGATCTCGTGGCTCATGTTGGCCAGAAATTCGCTTTTCATGCGGCTGGCGACCTCGGAGGCCTCCCTGGCCGCGACCAGTTGGCCTTCAGCCTGGACGCGGCAGATGCCCAGGGCCATGATGTCGGCCAGCCGGTCGATGATGATCCGGTCCTTGCCGGTGTATGGCCGGGCGGGGGCGGCGACGATCAGAAGGCCCACGGTGCGCTCGTCGGCCATGGCCCGCGCGCCCAGGCAGCCAGCGCAGTGGGCCGCCATCCCCCTGAAGAGTTTCCAGGTTCTGCCCGGCGAGCTTGAGGCCGCCTTCGAGGAGGG
>NZ_JAZHDB010000174.1:0-50737 GCF_036584575.1 Desulfolutivibrio sp. | reverse complement strand
CACGCCCAGAGTGTCCCGTCGGTCTTCAGGCCGAGGGACTTATTACCTCCAGCTAGGAACAGGCCCCCTCCGCAACGACGGGCCGGGGCGTCCCTGCCGCGCCTGCCGCGCCTGCCGCCCGGCCAGGACCGGCGGAGGCCGGAACCCCGACCGGGGACAGCCTGGTCCGGATCTCGGCCGCCAATCTCAACCGCTTCATGGGACTGGCCGGGGAATGTCTGGTGGAGGCCCGCTCCCTGGCCTCCATGAACGGGATTTTCCAGCGCCTTAAGGCCGGACAGGACGCCCTGTCCGGTGTGCTGGCCGCGCTGCGCGAGGCGGCCACGGCCGGGGAAGGCGCGCAGAATCGGCCCATGCCCTCCGGCCCGGGGGAGGCCGTCGGCTGCGGCGAACGCCTGGCCCAGGCCGGGCGGCTTCTTGCCGGTTCGCGGGAGGTTCTGATCCAGGGCATGGAGCGGTTCGACCTGTTCTCCCGGCGTCTGGAGAACCTGTCCGACAGGCTCTACAACGAGGTCGTCGACAGCCGCATGCGGCGGTTCTCCGACGGGCTGCACGGCTTTCCCCGCATGGTCCGCGACCTGGCCAGGGAGCTGGGCAAGCGGGTGTCCTTCACGGTCGCCGGGCAGGCCACCAAGGTGGACCGCGAGATCCTGGAGCGCCTGGAGGCCCCGCTGACCCATCTTTTGCGGAACGCCCTGGACCACGGTCTGGAGGCCCCCGAAGAGCGGGCCCGGCTCGGCAAGCCCGAAACGGGCGCCCTGACCCTGTCGGCCCGGCACTATGCCGGCATGCTGGCCATCACCGTCACGGACGACGGCCGGGGCCTTGACCCGGAGCGCATCCGGGCCAAGGTGCTGGAACGGGGGCTGGCCTCGCCGGAGATGGCCGGGGCCCTAAGCGACGCGGAACTCATGGATTTCCTTTTTCTGCCGGGGTTTTCCACGGCCGGGAAGGTCACGGAGATCTCCGGCCGGGGCGTGGGGCTGGATGTGGTCCACTCCATGGTCCGGGACGTGGGCGGCCAGGTCCGGGCCGAGTCCCGTCCGGGCCAGGGCATGACGTTTTTCTTGCGCCTGCCCCTGACCCTGTCCGTGGTGCGCACCCTTTTGGTGGAGGTGGCCGGGGAAGTCTACGCCGTGCCCTTGACCCGCATCGACCGCATCCTCTCCCTGGACCCGGGGGAGATAAGCGAGCTGGAGGGGCGGCAGTACTGCGTGTTCGAGGGCGACACCATCGGCCTGGCCCCGGCTTGGCGGGCCCTGGGCGCCGGGGGCGCCCGGGAGGCGGCCGCAGCGGCCAAGAGCGCCGGGAACCGGCCAGGGCTTTCCGTCGTCGTCATCAGCGACCGCATGAACCGTTACGGCATGGTGGTCGAGGATTTCCTCGGCGAACGCGACCTGGTGGTCAAGCCCCTGGACCCGCGTCTGGGCAAGGTTCCCTGCGTGAGCGCGGCTTCGGTCATGGAGGACGGTTCGCCGGTGCTCATCCTGGACGTGGACGACATGGTCCGGGCCGTGGACAACCTGCTGGGCCGGGGGCGGCTGGACCGGGTGGGGGAGGCCCGGGAGCGTCAAAGCGGCCGGACCAAGCGCATTCTGGTGGTGGACGACTCCCTGACCGTGCGCGAGACCCAGCGGCGGCTTCTGTCCAACCGGGGGTACGAGGTGGAGACGGCCGTTGACGGCATGGACGGCTTAAACGCCCTGCGCGGCCACGATTTCGACCTGGCGGTCACGGACGTGGACATGCCGCGCATGACCGGCATCGAGCTTGTGCGGCAGATACGGGCCGACGCCCGGCTGGCGGCCCTTCCGGTCATGATCGTCTCTTACAAGGATCGCGAGGAGGACCGCATGCAGGGGCTGGATGCCGGGGCGGATTATTACCTGAGCAAGGGCAGTTTCCAGGACGAAAGTCTGCTGGCCGCCGTGGCCGACCTGATCGGGGAGCCCGAGGCATGATCCGGGCGGCCATCGTCAACGACCTGCCCCTGGCGGTGACGGCCCTGCGCCGCGTCCTGGACGCCGCGCCCGGGATCGAGGTGGCCTGGACGGCGGTTGATGGGGCCGAAGCCGTGGACATGTGCGCCCGGGACGTGCCGGATGTGATCCTCATGGATCTCATCATGCCGGTCATGGACGGGGTGGAGGCCACCAGGCGCATCATGCGCCAGAGCCCATGCGCCATCGTGGTGGTCACGGCCACGGTGTCGGGCAACGCGGGCAAGGTCTTCGAGGCCATGGGGCACGGGGCCCTGGACGCCGTGGCTACGCCGGTTCTCGGCCTGGATGGGGCGATTGTCGGCGGCGAGGAGCTGCTCAAGAAGATTTTCACCATCGCCAAGCTGATCGGCAAACCGGGCGACGCAAAGGGGCAGTCCTTCCCGGTCCAGGCCGTCAGTCCTTCGGGCCATCCCCCCCTGGCGGTCATCGGGGCCTCCACCGGCGGCCCCAAGGCCGTGGCCGCCATCCTGGCCGGGCTGCCCCGGGGTCTCGACGCCGCCCTGGTGGTGGTCCAGCATGTGGACATGCGTTTCGCCGACGGCCTGGCCGAGTGGCTGGGCAGCCAATGTCTCCTGCGCGTCCAGGTGGCCATGCAAGACCAGCGGCTTTCCCCGGGCGTGGTTCATGTGGCCGGGACCAACGATCATCTGGTCCTGCGGCCCGACCTGACCCTTGGCTACCAGGCCGAGCCCGTGGACTATCCCTACCGCCCGTCCGTGGACGCATTTTTCGACAGCGTGGCCCGGTATTGGCCAAAACCCGGGGTGGCCGCGCTTTTGACCGGGATGGGCCGGGACGGGGCCAAGGGGCTTTTGGCCCTGCGCCAGGCCGGATGGCCCACCATCGCCCAGGACGAGGCCACGAGCGTGGTCTACGGCATGCCCAAGGCGGCTGCGGAGCTTGGCGCGGCGACGCGTATCCTGCCCCTGGCGGACATCGCCCGGGCCCTTTGCGACACCCTCACCCCTGGGAGCACGCCCCATGCCTGATGACCGCAACACCACCCCCGCCGCGACGGCCTTGACCGACCACGCCGTCACGGTCCTGCTCATCGACGACCAGGCCATGGTGGCCGAGGCCGTGCGCCGCATGCTGGCCGGCGAGCCGGGCATCGTGTTCCACTCTTGCCAGGATCCGGCCAAGGCCATCCAGACGGCCGAGCGCCTTCTGCCCACGGTCATCCTCCAGGATCTGGTCATGCCCGACATCGACGGGCTGACCCTGGTGAAATTCTTCCGGGGCCGCCCGAAGCTCAAGGATACGCCGCTGATCGTGCTCTCCACCAAGGAGGAGCCCGCCACCAAGGCCGAGGCCTTCGCCCTGGGGGCCAACGACTATCTGGTCAAACTGCCGGACAAGGTCGAACTCATCGCCCGCATCCGCCACCACTCCAACGGATACATCAACCTCCTGCAACGAAACGAGGCCTATCGCGCCCTTGAGGAGAGCCAGAAGGCCCTGGCCGATGAATTGGCCAAGGCCGCCGAATACGTCATCTCGCTTCTGCCGCCGCCCCTGGCCACAGGAGACATCCGCACCGAATGGAGCTTCGTGCCCTCGGCCCAACTGGGCGGGGACGCCTTCGGCTACCACGCCCTGGACGAGGACCATTTCGCCCTCTATCTCCTGGACGTCTGCAACCACGGCGTGGGACCGGCGCTTTTGTCCGTGCAGGCCCTAAACGTCCTGCAAAACCGCATGCTTCCCGGCGTCGACTACCGCGACCCCTCCCAGGTTTTGACGGCCTTAAACGACGCCTTTCCCATGGAGCGGCACAACAACCTCTATTTCACCATCTGGTACGGGGTGTACAACACGAAATCCCGGCGCCTGCGCTTCGGCAACGCCGGGCACCCTCCGGCCCTGCTGTTGACCCCGGACGGCCAGGCCGTGGACCTGATCAAAGGGAATCTGATGATCGGGGGCATGCCGGACATCGCCTACAAGAGCGACTCCCGGGTCATCGAACCGGGATCGCGGCTGTTTCTCTTTTCGGACGGGGTCTACGAGGTGGCCCCGCCGGGCGGGGAATACTGGCAGTTTTCCGAGTTCAGGGACTACATGGCCGGGCTTTCGGCCACGGGCGAGATCGAATCCCTTTTGGCCCATGTGCGGGCCATGGGCCGCCAGGAGGTGCTGGCGGACGACTTCTCCATGGTCAAGGTGATCTTCGACTGATCCAGGCGGCCGCAGGCCCGGCCTGTCGCGCCTGCGGCCTTCGCTGCGCCGCCAGGCGCCCCTGCCCAGGGTTGCGTTCGGTACTTTCCGTCATGGTTTGGCAGGCAGCAACACCTTGAAGCTCTGTTTTTTTGTGAACGCCACTCTAGCCTGGAATCGAGAAGCGCCAGGCGCAGGCGCATTCCGGGCGTGACTGCTCCGGCGGACAGCTGACGCACTCGGTCCTGATGACGGGGTCGATCCCGGCGGCAAAGGCCGCATATTCCGTCGAGCCGCCGGATATGCAGGGATAGGGCGGCAGTCCCTGGCGCGCCCGGGAGGACTGCACCCGGCACTGGACGATGCGCAGGACGAAAGACGCCGGGGTTTCCTCCACGATATCCCATTGGTTGACGCAGGCGATGAGCCGGGCCCCCAAGGCCTGCCTGAGGGCAGGCAATCCGCCCGCCTCGGGCAATCCCAGGCGGGCCTTGGCGCGGACAGCCTCGTAATACCCCAGGCGCGACCAGCAGGTGTCGTTGACCCGCTTGGCGTCGTGCATGCCGCGTTCGTCTTCGACGGCCCGGAACCAGACCCCGTCCGCCGCCAGCCAGGAAACCGACAGGGCGGACAACAGCCGCTCGAGCTTTTCCCTGCCCAGGCCCGCCACAAGCGCGGGCACGTCGCCCGGAAGATCCAGGGCCTTTTCGATGCGCCTGGCCAGAAGCGGCAACAAGGCGTCTCCGGCCCGGGCCTCCATGGAGACGGCGGCCTGCGGGCCGAACTGATGCGCCGCCTCGGCCAGCCACAGGCCGTAATGCACGGCGATCTGCCTGACGGCCTCGGCCGCCTGCCGGGCCAGAACGGCGGTTTCTTCCGTGCCCTCCGGGGCGTCGCCGCCGTGGAGATCGACCTGTTCCGGCTGATTGGGCGAGCCCTGGGATTTCATTCGCGACGTCCCTCCTGATTCGCGCCATGGCGCGTGACGATGTTTTGATCCATCAACAAACACGGACGGCCCCAGCATATCCAATTGTTCGATCGTTTGCATCTCCGGGGGGCGGCTCCCCCTTCTTTCGCCGCACGGCCTGAACGCCGCGCAAATCCCCACACCTTGTGTGCTATGAGCATTCGCGAACAGATCGACGGTTTTCATCCTCGACGTGGCGGGCATGTCCGGGCGCGCCGCGAAGGGGGAGGCGTGACGTGCAGGCGGGGGCTGGCGGCGTCGGCGCAAAGGACGGTCCTGACGGTGGAGAGGCCGTCCCAGGCGCGGCGACACGGCTCATACGCCCAGAAGAGGACGTGATGCGATGGGTACTTGAGGAATTTAGTATATTTTGAGTCCATTGTATTTGAATTTACTATTTGTATCGTGTCTTTATATCAGAAAATCATATTTGACTTTGCATGAAACATCCAACACATTGCCATCATAATGTCCGATACCTGCTACGTGAAACATATGCCATAGCCAATGCATCTTCCCCAGTTGGCCATAACCAATCAGGCCTTCGGGTCTGTTCAGAGTCTCCTGGAGTTCTGCCGGACGTACGACTGCAGCGCTGCGGAATACACCTTTCGGCGTGGGGCGCTTTCCCGGCATGAGGTGTCGCAAGAGATTCCCGACATCGAGATGTTGCGCGGCGCAGGGCTGCTGCTGCGGTACCACCTGGCCTTTCCCGGCTTCGACCTGGGACATCCGGACCCGGCCCGGGCCTCCGAGGCCGTGGGGTTCTACCTTTTTTGTCTGCGCGCCGTGGCCGATCTGGGCGGCGACCGCGTCACCCTGCACATCGGCCTGGACAGGGCGCTGCGGGGGCGTGTGGACTATGCGGCCGCCGTGGACGGGCTGCGGGAGCTGACGGCGGCGGGCGAGAGCCTGGGGGTGCGGGTGTGTCTGGAGAACCTGCGCCTGGGCAGGACCGGCGATCCCCGCCAGTTTCAGGCGCTGCTTGCCCAAAGCGGCGCGTTCGCCACCCTGGACGTGGGCCACGCCTACGCCCGCGAGGCGGCCTCCGCCGTACCCGGGTGCGCCCTGGACTTCATACCCCGCTGCAACGGCCGGTTGCTTGGCGCCCATGTCTACGAAATCGAGGCGGCCGTGCATCCGGGGGGACCGGCACGGCACATGGCGCCCCGCGACCTGACGGCCATCCGGCCGCTTCTCGACGCCATGGTGTGGGAAACATCGTGCGACTGGTGGCTGGTCGAACTGATGGACGCCGGGGAGATGGCCGACACGTTGCGGCTTCTGCGCCGGTATCAGGACGAGATCAGAACCGCAGGCGGCGCGTCTGTACAGGCCGCCGACAAGCCGCACGCCAACGAAAAGGAAATCGCATGAAACGCAACGGCTTCGGGAGACTTGCGGTGCTGCTGGCCGGGGTCATGGCCTTGTTTTCCGCCCAGACGCTTTTGGCGGCGGATACGGAACTCAACGTCATCGCCGCCTACAACGCCAAACAGGACATTTTTGACGCCTTCAGCAAGGCCACGGGCATCAAAGTGAACCAGTTGGACATGTCCTCGGGCGAGGTGCTGGCCCGCATGCGGGCCGAGAAGGGCCGCCCCCTGGCCGACGTCTGGTTCGGCGGAGGCGTGGACGCCTTCATCGCCGCCAAAAAAGACGGGTTGCTCGAACCCTACATCTCGCCCCAGGCCGCGAACATCGATGCGAAATACAAGGACGCCGAAGGGTGCTGGACGGGCATTTCCCTGGTCACGGTGGATTTCGTGGTCAATACGCAGATCCTGAAGGAGCGGGGCATCCCCATCCCCGAGACCTGGGAGGCGCTGACCGCGCCCGCGTTCAAAGGGGAGATCTCCATGTCCGACCCCTCCATCTCGGGCACGGCCTATTTTACGCTCTACAGCGTGCTGGCGGCCAGGGGAAAGGAAAAGGGCTGGGAGTTTTTTGCAAAACTGGCCGAGAACATCCCCTTTTACGCCAAGCGCGGCTCCGAGCCGCCCCAGCGCGCGGCCATGGGCGAGGCGCTGGTGGGCCTGGCCCCGGGGCTGTGGCCTGAATTGCAGGCCCAGGGCTACCCCATCCAGTACGTGTTCCCCACCGACGGCATTCCCTGGTGGCCCGCGCCGGTGGCCATCTTCAAGGACGCCGAGCACATGGAGGCCGCCAAGGCCCTGGTGGACTGGGCGCTTTCCAAGGAAGGGCAGGAAGTGCTCAAGACCAAGGATCCGCGCTTCCCCATCCGGGCCGACGTGGCCCCGCCCGAGGCCCTGGCCGGGGTCGACACCGCAACCTTCATCCCCATGGACTTCCTCACGGCGGGCGCGGAGCGGGCCGAGGTGCTCAAGACGTGGCAGGAACGGTTCGCCAAATAGACGTGGAAAAGACGCCCGGCGGGGCGGTCAGGCGGGCCGCCCCGTTTTTTCTCTCGCCCGAGGGGCTGTTCTTCGGCCTGCTTATGGCGAGCGTGCTGGTGTTTGTTTTGTGGCCCATTGCGGCGATTTTTCTGCAAAGCGTGGTCATCGAAGGTCGACTGAGCCTTGCCGAGTACGTCCACCTTTTCACCAACGAGGCCGGGCTGCTCTGGAACAGCGTGTCCGTGTCCGCGCTGACTACGGTGCTGTCCCTGGGCCTGGCCACCGGCGTGGCCCTGTACCTGACCCACACCCGTCTGCCGGGCAAACGCCTGGTCTTCGGCGTGCTCATGCTTTCCATCATCGCCCCGCCCTTCGTGTCGTCCCTGGTGTACATCATGCTCTTCGGGCGTCGCGGGCTCATCACCCACCAACTGCTGGGGCTCAACATCGACCCCTATGGGTGGCAGGGCGTGGCGCTCATGCAGACGGCCGGGTTCACGGCCATGGCGGCCCTGCTCATCCTGGGGGTGCTGCACCGGGTGGACCGCAGGCTGGAGCATGCGGCGCACGACCTGGGGGCTTCGATCCCCCGCGTGCTTTTGGGCGTCACCCTGCCCCTGGCGGCCCCCGGGCTGCTGGTGGCCGCCGTGGTGGTGTTCATCCGCGCCCTGTCCGATTTCGGCACGCCGATCATCATCGGCGGGCGGTTCACGGCCCTGGCCACCCAGGCCTACCTGAACGTGGTGGGGCTTTTCAACATGCCCCGGGCCGCCGCCATGAGCATCATCCTGCTGCTTCCGGCCCTGGCGGCATTTCTGCTCTACCGGCGCATCCTCGGACGAACCAACGTCCTGGGCGCGGCCCCCGTGCTGGAGAGCGCCCGGGACCGCATCGGGCTCTCGCCCGGGGTCCAGTGGATCCTGGCCCTCACCACCTGGGGATTTATCGGTTTCGAGCTTGTGAAGTACGCCACCATCCTGTGCGGGGCCTTCACGCGAACCTGGGGGGTGGATTTCACCCCCACCCTGGGCCATCTCCAGGCCTTGAGCGCCGACCGGCTGGGCAGCTTCTTCCGCAGCCTGCACTATTCCTTCACCGCCGGGGCGGTCGGGGCCATTCTGGGCGGGGTCATCGCCTACGTGCTGGTGCGCAAGCGTCCACCCGGCGGCAGGGCCTTGGATTTCATCGCCGATTTGCCCTACATCATCCCCGGGCCGTTTTTCGGCATCGCCTATATCCTGGCCTTCCACAACCCCCCCCTGGCGTTGACCGGAACGGCCTTCATCGTGGTGGCCAACTGCGTCTATCGGCAGTTGCCCATCAGCATCAAGGCGGGCATGGCCGCCCTTGCCCAGTGTCGGCCCGAGACGGAGGCCGGGGCGCGCGACCTGGGGGCCCGGGAACGCCATGTCATCGTGGACATCGTGGCCCCGCTCATGAAGCCCGCGCTGCTCATCGCCTTCATCAACACCTTCACCTCCACCATGATCACCATCGGGGCCATCATCTTCCTCATCTCGCCGGACACCAAGGTGCTGACCGTGGACATGTTCGCCGAAATCAAGCGAGGCCGCATCGGCGAGGCCGCCGTGTTGGCCAACGTGATCATCGTCTCGGTGCTGGCCGTGAACCTGCTTTTTTCCTGGCTGTACCTGCGCAGGAGCAAGACGTGACCATGTTTCTGGAACTGCGGGCGCTGAGCAAGCGGTACGGCCGGTCCGCCGCCGTGGACCATCTGGATCTGGCTGTCGGCAAGGGCGAATTCGTGTGCATTCTCGGCCCCAGCGGCTGCGGCAAGACCACCACCATCGGCATGGTGGGCGGCTTTGTCGCCCCCACCCGGGGCCGCATCCTGCTGGACGGCGAGGACGTGACCGGACTGCCCCCCAACGTGCGGCCCACCTGCACCGTGTTTCAGAACTACGCCCTGTTCCCGCACATGAACGTGCTCAAAAACGTGGTCTACGGGCTCAAGTTCCGCAACGTCACGGGCAGGCAGGCCCTTCGCGTCGGAGAGGCCATGCTGGACATGATGGGGCTGTCCGGTCTGGGCGCCCGCCGAGTGACCGACTTAAGCGGCGGCGAGCAACAACGCGTGGCCCTGGCCCGGGCGCTCGTCCTGAAGCCCAAGGTGCTTCTTCTGGACGAACCCCTGAGCAACCTGGACGCGAGGCTGCGCTTCACCTTGCGCAAGGAGATACGGGAGTTGCAGACGCGGCTGGGCATCACCATGCTCTACGTCACCCACGACCAGGAGGAGGCCCTGGGGTTGGCCGACCGCATGGTGGTCATGAACGCCGGCCGCATCGAACAGATCGGCGCGCCCGAGGAGGTGTACGCCCGTCCGGCCACGCCCTTCGTGGCCCGGTTCCTCGGCCGGGCCAACCTCCTGTGCGGGGAGGATGGGCTGCTGCTGGTCCGGCCCGAGGACATGCTCCTCTCCCGCCAGGTCGGCCGCTATCGCGGAACCGTGGTTCATCGCCAGTTCAGCGGTCCCATCACCACCTATTTCGTGGAGGTCGGCCTTCCGCGTCCCCTGGAGGCGGACATGCTCAGCAATTCGGACCAGCGGTACGGCGTGGGCGAGGCGGTTTCCGTGGATTGGCGGCGCGACCTGAGCATCCGCGACGGGTGACGCCCACGGGAGGCCCGGCCGCCGCTGCCGCAATCCAGAAGAATTCGATCGGACATGTCACTCCACCTGGTATTTGTAATAGGCCGCGCACGAGCCCTCGGTGGAGACCATGCAGGGCCCCACGGGCTTGGCCGGGGTGCAGGCCTTCTTGAACAGCGGGCACTGGTCGGGCCGCAGACGGCCCCGGAGCACCTCGCCGCATTTGCAGCCGGGCAGGGGCGGGCATTCCTCGATGCTCAGGCCGTACAGCCGTTTCGCGTCAACATCCGCGAAGTCGTCGGCAAATTCCAGCCCGGAGCCCGGAATGCGGCCCAGGCCGCGCCACAGGGCGTCGCAGGGCCGGAAAACCCGGTTCATGACCTCCAGGGCCCGGGGGTTGCTCGTATCGGAGACCACCCGGCGGTAGAGGTTTTTGACCTCGGCCCGTCCCTGCCTCTGGCGTCGGGCCAAAAACAGCAGGGATTCGAGGATGTCCACGGGCTCGAAGCCGGTGACCGTGGCCGATTTGCCGAAGCGGGAGGCGATGAATCCGTAGGGCTCGGTCCCGATGACCGCCGAGACGTGGCCGGGCAGGATGAAGGCGTCGATGCCCGCCTCCGTGTCGGAGAGGAGCACCTCCAGGGCCGGGGGGACCAGCTTGTGGAAGGCCAGAACCTTGAAGTTGGACAGCCCCTGCTCCCGGGCCATGAGCACCGTTCCGGCCACGGTGGGGGCCGTGGTCTCAAAGCCCACCCCCAAAAACACCACGGTGTCCCCGGGGTTGTCCCGGGCCAGGGCCAGGGCGTCCGGGGGCGAGTAGACCACGGCCACCCGCGCCCCCTCGGCCTGGGCGCCTTTCAGGTTGCGTCCCCGGCTGCCGGGGACGCGCATGAGATCCCCGAAGGTGGCCACGATCACGCCCGGGCGTCCGGCCAGGTCCAGGAAGGCGTTGACCTCGGACTCGTGGGTCACGCACACCGGGCAGCCGGGGCCGGACAGATGCACGACCTGGGGCGGCAACAGCGAGCGAAGCCCGCTTTGGAAGATGGCCACGGTGTGCGTGCCGCAGACCTCCATGAAGCGTAGTTCGCCGTCCAGTTCGTCCCGCAGGCGCGTAAGCAGGGTATGGCACAGTTCGGGGTCGCGGAACTGGCGCAGGAGGGTCTGGTGCATGGCCTAGGCCTTCCGGAGGGCGGTGGCTGGCGCGTCGGCGGCGACCGCGCAGGCCGTGGCGTCCCCCTCGATGGGACACTCGCCGCCGCGAAGCAGGCGCAAGGTCTCCTCGGCCTCGGCCGGGTCCATGATCCGCAGGGCGAACCCGGCATGCACCATGAGCTGGTCCCCGGGGCTGGGGAGATCAGGCAGAAGCATAAGCGACGCCCGGATGATCGATTGTCCTTCGCCCAGGCGGCAGGTGGCCACTCCGTCGGCGATGCGGATGACTTCGGCGGGAACGGCGAGACACATGGCATCCTCCTTGGCGGGCGACGCGGGAAAGGCCGCGCCACCTTGGCGTGAGATGCGTTTCCGTCGCGGTCGCGTTACGGCTGCGGCGTTCCGGAGAACTGTCCGGCCAGATAGTCGTACCCCTTGTCCACGGCGTATTCGTACGGCAGATCCCAGTTGAGCCGGGCGCTCATGGCGATATGCGGCATGGGGATGAACCGGGTCGGCCGGGTCAGCAGGGCCGCGTAGCACGGGTCGGCGATGACGCAGTCCACGGCCGGGTCGTTTAGCAGGGCCTCGATGTCCTGCTCGCTGTCCGTACACACGTCGCGGGGACCGCGCTTAACCAGGGTTCCGCAGCAACCGGGGGCGGTCTGGTAGAGGGCCTGGGCGGGAGTGACGGAAACCACGTCCACCTCGGGGACGCCGAAGTCCAGGCGCAGGCAGCGTTTGAGGCCGTAGCCGAGGACCGGTTCCCCGATGACCAGGGCCCGGCGGCACGGCGGGTTGCCTGCCGGGGCCGGGGCCGGGTTGACGGCCTCCCCGCGCAGCAGGGCGAAAAAGTCGTCGCGGCTGCGCCGCCCCACGGGCAGGCCGACCACGTAGGGAATCCCGTAGGCGGCGAACATATGGTCGGCCAGGGCCAGGCCGCTGGTGGAGACCACCACGTTGCGCTGGGCCTCGGGGGCCTGGCGGATGGCCGAAAGGGGGTCGGCCTGGCCCGGGCGGGGCACGGAGAACACGCTGACCAGGGAATATCCGGCCTGTTCGATGGCCGAGAGCAGGGGCTCGATGTGCTCCTCCTTGCCCGTGGACAGGTGGATGGCCCCCAGGACGTTGATGCCGTTTGTGCGGGTTGTCTCCGGTTGGACCATAAACTTTCGGGCCAGGGCCAGAAAGGCCTTGGCGGCCCCCTCGGGATAGGGTTCGGAACCGGCCGTGGGGACCATGAACACGGGCCGCGAGGTCCGGGACTCCAGGGTCCGGGAAAAGCCCTTGAGGTCCGTGCCGATGATTTCGGAGATGGGCGTCCCGGCCAGGGCCACGAAGCGCCGCTCAAGCTGCATGGAGACCGTGGCGATGTTGTTGATGAACGTGTCGTCGTTGCCTAAAATCACGTCCATCTCCAGGAGTCCGGCCCCGACCACGGTGGCCGGTCCCCGGTACCAGCGCGGCTCGTCCTCGATGTTGATGTGCCAGGCCCCTCCGGCCGGGCCATAGACCACCACGAGGCCGTCGAAGGCGTACAGCGCCGAACTGACGCCAAAGTAGCCCGTGGCCAGGGGGAGCAGTTTGTGGTACAGCTTCATGCCGCATATCCTTGGCGTTTTTCGTGCATTTCGGATGGAGCACGTCGTTTCATATCCATTTTTCCTCTCATCTTCAGGCCTGACGGCTGTCGTGTCGGGCTTGTTTCTAGATAAGAAACTGGTTTTTGTAGATCAGGTCGTGGTTGCTGACCGGGTTTTCCATGGCGCTGCGCGTCTGGGTAAGCATCCACAGCGCGTTCTCGTATCCGTATTTCTGTTCCTGATAGCGCGACAGGGGGACATTGACCGCCTGGGCGCAGAACATGCCCGCGTCCACGCCATAGGCCACCCCGATGTGGTCGAAGGGCGCGGTCTCGCCGCACAAGTTGGGATGGGACACGTTGTACACCCGGATGTGGGGGGCTTTCTGGCGCAACCCCTCGATGAGCTTCCATTCATAGGCCGCAAAGCCGCCGCGGCCGAAAATGGTATCCACCTGGAGCCCCATGTCCGCCAGGGCGGCGGCCAGCTCGTAGGGGCTGCCGTTTATGGCGCACCCCACGGCGAGCGGCGTGTCCCGCAGGGCGTGGCACAGGCCTTCGGCGGCCTGCCGGGCGCCCTGCTCCAGGGCGGCGACGTCAAGGGACCGGCCCACAGCCTTTTCAATGGCCGCGTAGCGGGCCGCGATGGTGGAGAACCCGTAGGCCGTGGGCACGAAGACGGCGGGAATGCCCATGTCCTTGTCCATGCGGTTGGCCAGGCTGTTGGCCAGGGGATGCAGGACCAGGGAGCAGGAGGCCTCGGCCATGCGCGAGAACTCCGTCAGGTCGGCGCACAGGGGGATCTGGCGGATGCGCTCCACCCCGGCCCGGCGCAGGACGCCGTAGAGCTCCCCGGATTCCGAAAGGGGCATGAAGGTGCCCAGGATGTTCACCGCATCGGGGTCGGGGGTGCGCGCCTCGTGCTTGAGGAAATCGAAAAACGAGGTGTAGGCCGAGGTGAAGGGCGAGTCCTTGAGCCCGATGGTGATGGGGGCCATGGCCCCCAGGATGATCCGCCGTCCGGTGGCCGCCTCCAGGCGGGCGATGACCCCGGTGAAATCCGTGCCCAGGATGTAGTCCGGACAGCCCACGATGAGGAAGATGACCTTTTCCGGTCGCCTGGCCGCGATGTCCAGGATGCCCTGTTCGATCTTCTCCAGGTGCCGCCCCATGGTCATGTCCAGCTCCGGGACGCACAGCATGAAAAACCGGTCGGTGAACCCCCGGGCGTGGGCCATGAACGCGGAATGGCGCAGGCAGGCCGAGGGCCCGGCCATGACGCACAGGGATTCGGGCAGAAGCAGGCAGGTCTCGATGACCCCCCATCCGGCCAGGTTGGGCCCCACGCCCTCCAGCGGCGCGAAGGGAAAATCCTCCCTGCGCGTCAACTGCTCCAAGGTGATGCCTGCTCGCTCCACATGCATGAATCGTTTCCTCCGGGGATCTCGGTTGCGGTCGCGTGTCGCGGTGCGGCCTCAGGCCGCGTCCCGTTTTTGGGCAAAGGCCGCCAGGGTCCGGGCCAGATCGAAGAACCGGGCCGAGGTGGAATGGGCCGGATCGCCCTCCACGATGGTCTGGCCGTGTTCCTCGAAGGCATGGATGGTCCGGTCGCGGGGGATGATCCCGAGAATCCCGGTGTCCATCTCCCGGGCGAAGTCCGAGACCCGCTCCACCTCGTCGGGCATGTCGCGGCGGTTGAGGATCAGGCCCCCCAGTTCGGCGTAGTTGCGATCCGCGAAGTTGCGCAGGGCCAGGATGATGTTTTTGGCCGCCAGAAGGGCCATCTTCTCGCCCGAGGTGACGATGGCCACCTTGTCGGCAAAACCCTCGCGCATGGGCACGGCGATGCCCCCGCAGACGATGTCGGCCAGGATGTCGTAGAGCACCACGTCCGGGGCGTACCGGGCATAGGCGTCCATCTCGTCCAACAGTTCGAAGGCCGTGAGCATGCCCCGTCCGAAACACCCGACCCCCGGCGTGGGGCCGCCGACCTCCAGGCAGGCGACGCCGCCGAATCCGGTGCGCACCAGGGCGTCGAGGTCTGCGGGCTTCCCCTGTTCCTGGAGATATTGCAGGATGGGGGGGGGCGTCCGGCCGCCAAGCAGGTTGATGGTCGAATCCGTCTTGGGGTCGCAGCCGATCTGCATCACCTTGTATCCGTCCACGGCCAGGGCCGCAGAGACTCCGGACGTCACCGTGGATTTTCCGATGCCGCCCTTTCCGTAAATGGCGATCTTAATCACAGGCTTCTCCTTGCATCTTGAGGGAATCCCCTTTTCCTGCCGCCGCCTCCCGTCCGGCCCGGCGCAGGACGTCTTTGGCCTCCGCGATGGAGACGTAGCGTTTTTTCGTGGTGATCTGGAATTCGTATTCGATCTTGTCCTTCTTGCTTTTGAGAAAGGGGTTGCAGTTGGGCATGATCACGTTGGCCCCGCCCTGGACAAAGGCCCGGTATTGCCCGTCCTCGGGGGCCAGGGTGGCCACGGTGTTGGCCGCCGCCAGATGGGTGTTTCCGGTCACGATCCGGGTCAGGGCGAACACCCGGAGCATGCGGTCCATGTCGCCGATGGCCGCGCCGCACAGGGGCGTGTCAGCATGGGGGATAAACGGGCCGATGTTGACCATGTCCGGCTGGAAGTCCTGGAAGAAGGCGATGTCTGCGGCCAGATCCTCATCCGTCTGACCCGGCAGGCCCACCACGTTGCCCACCCCGGTCTGGTAGCCCAGGGCGCGCAGGGTCTCGATGGTCCGCAGCCGATCCGCGAGCCGCAGCCCGGGGCGCATCCTGGCGTAGAGATCCGGGTTCATGGTCTCGTGCTTCATGAGGTAGCGGCTGGCGCCGACGTCCCGGAAGGCCCGCAGGTCGTCATCGGGCCGCTCCCCCAGGCTTAAGGTGACGGCCACGTCGGCGCTGTCCACGATCCGCCGGATGACGGAACACAGCAGTTCCCGGGTGTAGCCGTAGTCCTCGCCGGACTGCAGGACCACGGTGCCCAGGCCCGCCTCGGCAATGGCCAGGGCCGTCTCCACGATCTGGTCCCCGGTCATCCGGAACCGTTTGATGTCCTTGTTGCTTTTGCGCAGGCCGCAATACAGGTCGTCGCGGCAGCAGCAGTTGGAGAAATGCACCACGCCGCGAAGCTGGGCCACGTCGCCGCAGTATCGCCTGCGCACCTCGTCGGCCTGCCGAAACAGGTTTTGTTGTCCGGCTTCATCCTGCACGGCGGCCAGAATATCTTTTGCGTCCATATCGTCGTCCTTTCCAAGCCGCCTATTTGGCGTTGACGGTCACCACTCGCCCGGCGCCTGCGTCCTCCACCCGGAGGATGCAGGCGTTGCAGGGATCGAAGGCGTGTATCGTGCGCAGGATCTCCAGGGGGCGCGCGGCGTCGGCCACGGGCGTGGCGAGAAGGGCCTGCTCCAGGGGGCCGCGAGTCCCGTCGGGGCTTCGCGTGGAAAAATTCCACAAGGAGGGCACGAGGGACTCATGCCGGACGATGCGCCGGTCTTCCATGCGGATGCGATGCGCCAGCGACCCCCGGGCGATTTCGGCCAGGCCCGTACCCTCGCCCGAGGCCGGGAGGTCACGGACGTCGGCCCGAAGCGCTGCGCCCTCGCGGGCCAGACAGCGGTCCAGGCTGTCCAGCCAGGACAGGGCGGCCTGGATCAGGGCGGCGGCCTCAAGGCCCCGGGCCAGCATTCGGCCCAGGGTGGAGTTTAGGGCCGCAAGGGGCAGGTTCAGTCGGCCCAGAGCGTCGTCCACGACGGCCTGCACCACGCCGTTGCCTGCTGCGTAGGCCCCGCAAATCCTGGCCAGGGGGCCCACCTCGCAGGCCAGTCCGGCGTTGCGGGGAGCGCCAAACCACACAAAGTCTTCGGATTGAAAGCGGTAGACCGGCTGGCCCGGCCCGAAACGCAGCCGGTAGTGGTCTGCGTCGACCCCGTTCCAGGCCGTTTCGCCGTCCTCCCAGGCCATGCCCAAAGAGGCCGGAGGGGCCTGAAGGATGCCGCCCGGGGTGCATATCCCGCCGGGATAAAACGGGGGTTGGCCATCCTCTCCGGGGAGGTCGGTGAAGGCCAGGAAGACTCCGGTTCGGCCGATGTCCGCCCAGCCCCGGTAGGCGTCGGCCACGCGCAGGATGTCGGGCAAAAAGGCGTGCAGGATGAAATCCCGGCACTGGCGCACAAGGGCGGCGCATCGGGCGCGCGCCGCAGGCGACAGGTCCGGGGCGCCGCCAGGGGATGTTCCGGCGCTCCCGGCCAGGCCGCCGACCTGAAACGCCGGGTGCTCCGCGCCGGTACATCGCAGGACGGCCAGGGCCTCGGCCAAGTCGGCCCGGACGCGCATGGCCTGCGGGACATGGCTGAAGGCCAGCAGGCTGCATTCCGGGGAGGCCGCATAGGCCGGGTGGCCATAGTCCCCGACGGCGAAAAAGGCGCCGCTCTCGCCCTCGGCCAGGGTCTTAAGGCGTGCGACGGCGTCCCGGTAGAACTGCTCGCCTCCCGCCTCCGGCCGGGGGGAATCGTCCCGGTCCAGGCGCGCGCTCTTCCCGGGGTCCGCGCGCAGGGCCAGCCCCAGGTTGAGCCAGTCCGAAAGGTGAAACAGATAAAAATGCCCCAGGTGTTCGGACACCCATTGCAGTCCCTGGGTCAGGTTGCGCACCAGACGCGCGGCAGGCGGCACGGACAGGCCAAACAGATCCTCGACGGCCCGGACGGCGGCCAGGGCATGCCCGGCGTTGCAAAGACAGGACGCGCGGGTGGTGAATTGCGGCCCGTGGGCGCCGAACGTGGCGCCCAGCAGGTAGTTCATGTCCTGGATCATCCGGCCCGTGCTCCAGGCCTCGGCCACACGCCCGCCGGACAGGGCCGCGCTGATGACGAAGGTGTTGCCTTCGCAGGTGACGATGCTGCTTTCGAGATCGCTGTGCATGGCCTGTCTTTCGCTCCAGGGTGGCGTCAATCGCGCGGCCATGGGCCGGGGCCCCGGCGGCGGGGGCCGTGGCCCGGATCAGCCCCGGACGGCGGCATTAAATTCTTATTAATCGTATATAAAGCATATGAATATAAAAAACATAACACGCAGACGTCCATACTCCCCATGTCGGCAAGATGCAATCGGTTCAGGAAAAAATCCCGGCCGCCCTGCGGCCTGGTTCGCGGCGGAGGCTTTTTCGTGGGGATCGCCCGTGGGCGCCGGGAGGGGCATTGGGAACGAAAAAGGGCTTACAGCGACTTTGCCGTAAGCCCTTGAATTCCGTCGGCGTCTGGACGGTCTTGCCCTGATCCGGCCGGACACGGCGTCCGGCAATGGCCGCACTCGATCTAAACGGTGCTCGTGACCTCAACCACCTGCCCGGTTTGATCGTACATCATCCCGCACCGCAGATCGAAATGCCTGTTGACGCTCATGGTCGGGCAACCGCAGTTCAGGGCCACCTTGGTCACTGTGGACCCCAGGAAGGCCTTTTCCGGGTCCGTCTCCTTGGAGTGGTGAGCCATGATGACCAGGTCGGCATTCTTTTTTTGGGCGACATCGAGGATTTCCATGGGAGGGTCGCCGACGGCGCATTCAAACGAGCAGTCCTTGAGGCCTTCGAGCCTGCCGCCGTATTCGCTTTGCAACCGGTTGCGCGCCTTTTCGATCTGATCCCGGATGTCCGAGGGGTAAATCTTGTTGGATTCCAAAATGTTGAGCACCGTGAGCCCGGCCTTGTAATGCCGGGCCAGCTGCCCGGCGTAGGCCACTGCGCATCCCGCCTGCTCGGAGAGGTCCGTGGCGGCCACAATGGTCTTGAAATCCCCATTTCCCGGCGTCTCCCTGGTCACGATCATCACCGGACAACGGGCCCGCTGGCTGACCCTTTCCAGAGTGCTTCCGGCCATGCCCCACATCTTGGAGCGCTTTTCCGCATGTTCCTTGGTGTGTGGTCCCATGATGATCAAATCCGCATTCTTCTTCCGGGCCACCCGCAGAATCTCGTTGTGCGATATGCCAGCCACCACGATGACCTCGCAGTTCGGCATCTTGCACAGACGTTCCTTGTAGTATTCCTTCATGTTCTCACGGATACGGTCGACGACGCCCGAGGTCTCGAGATGCTCCATGGCGCCCCAGCCCTGTTCCATGCCGCAGACATGGAGCAGATACAGTTTGGATTCAAAACGGCTGGCGAAGCTAAAGGCCTTTTCAGCGGCATTTTCACAAATAGATGATGGCGTTACGGCCAGTACGATGTCCTTGAACATGATTATTCCCTCCTTCTCTCGGGTTGGGGACGCTACGCCGTGGTGGCGGCAGCGGTGGAAAGCTCCTTGGGATGGACGAGTTTGTCGCGAAAGGCCTCGGTAACGGCCAGATTCTTCTCCAGGAGGATCTGCTGTGCAGGAAGGCCCAGGGCCAGCCCGACCAGTTGCGACAGGTACAGGACCGTGATCGGCCTTCCCTCGCCGCCCGCGCGGAGAGCCTGATTCTGATAGGCGTCCAGATTCATTTGGCACATGGGGCAAACCGTGGCGATGACGTCGGCCCCGCCTCCCTCCTCGTCCTCCGGACCGCCGGGGGGGGCTGCGGAGGCCGCCCGGAGGATTTCACCCACGGAAACCAGGGCCGCCTCCTTGTGCGTGGCCATAAGCGACGCGCCGCAGCACCGGCCCCCCATGTTCCAGGGATGGACCGCCGCCCCCAGGGCCTCGAGGATCGGCTCCATGGAAGTGGGCCGTTCGGGATCGTCGAAGACCCGGTAGGGCCGCAGGATCTGGCAGCCGTAGTAGGGCGCGACCGTCATGCCGTGTAGAGGCTTTTCCACCTTTGCGCGCACGGCCTCCGGGCCGACGTCGTTTATGAGGACGTCCAGAAGATGGCGCACCCGCCCGGTCTTGCCGGTATAGGCGAGTCCCTCGTTTTCGAGCAGGGCGTTGGTTTGGGCCATGACCGACTTGTCGGCCAGGACGTTGCGTTGCAGCTTGAGCAGGTTCAGATAGCAGGCGCTGCACGGGACCAGCACGTCCAGCCCGGGCATGGCCTTCTCGGCCAGGGCCAGGTTTCTGGCGGGCAGGGCCAGGCTCAGATTGTGATCGACCGATTCGGCGGCGCTGGCCCCGCAGCAGGTCCAATCCGGGATTTCCTCGATCTCCACCCCCAGGCGCTCCATGATGGCCCGGACGGAGACGTCGAACTCCTGCGCGCTTTCCCGCAGGGAACAGCCAGGGTAGTAGGCATATTTCATGGCCGGTCTCCTTGTGTGGCCGCGTTTTTGAACAGGCCCTCAAGCCTGCCCTTCTGATTGCCGGACGGCCCGTGGAGTTTGCCCTTGCCGAGCATGCGCAACCCCAGGGGGAGGAACGCGAAAGGCAGGGTCGGGCTTTTCATGGTCAGGAAATAGCTGGTCATGAGGGCCGACTCCTGAACCCGCCCATAGGTGCGGACGTTGTCCAGGAAGGTTTTGTAGAATGTGGCGTTGTCCCCGGTCTTTTCGGGGTAGCACCGGGCGGCTAGGCGTCGCAGCGCGGCCATGACCTCCGTCAGGGGCAGGCCGCGCGGGCAACGCAGGGTGCAGGTGTAGCAGGACGAGCACATCCAGAAGGAACCGGCCGCCAGGGCGTCGTCGACAAAGCCGAGTTGGAGAAGCCGCCACAGCTCCCGTGGCGTGGTCGCCATGGCGAAGGCGTTGGGACAGGAGGCTGAGCAGGTTCCGCATTGCATGCAGGGCTGCAAGGATTTGCGGATGGCGTCCATAGCCAGTGCGGGCTCGTCGTGGGTGGGTTGCGTCTGATCCGTTTTCATGCGTGACTCCGTTGGCCTTAGGCTTCACTTCGTGGTCTTTCGCCGTGTTATTCCACCTGCGCCGCCCGGGGCGGGGCGGTAAGCGAGGCGTCGATGACGGCCATGACCTGGCGGTCGTTGAACCCCCTGAGGAAACTGGCGCTGTTGGGACAGACCGCCGCACACGAGCCGCACCCCTGGCACAGAAGTTCGTCCACCACGATCCGGTCCTTTTCCATGTCCAGGGTTCTGGCGCCATACGGGCAGACCGTCAGGCACTTGCCGCACAATGAGCACAGGCTGGCCCTGACCTCGGCCACGACATTGGCCTGGGCCATGCTCTTGTCGCACAGCACCCGCAAGGCGCGTTGGGCCGCCGCCTTGGCCGAGACGATGGTCTCGGGCATGTTGGCCGGCCCCCTGGCCACCCCGCAGACGAACACCCCCTGCTTGAGGAAATCCACCGGCCGCCACTTGGACTCGGCCTCCTGGAAAAATCCGTCCGGCCCCACCGGAACCCCGAAGATTTCCGAGAGTTCATCCACGTCGTTGGGCTCGATGCCGTCGGACAGGGACAGGATGTCGGCATGGATTTCCAGGTCGCGTTGCAGGATCGGATCACGCACCCTGATCACGGGGTTGCACGCATCGTCAAAACTGACCTTGGGCCGGTGGGCCAGGTCGTAGCGGATGAAGATGGCCCCCGCCTTCCTGGCCTTCGTGTAGTATTCTTCCGAGAAGCCGTAGCTCATGATGTCCCGGTACAGGACATAGATGGGCAGGTCCGGATGCTTGTTTTTCAGGTGCAGGATGATCTTGAGCGCCCCGGCGCAACAGACGCGCGAACAGTAGCCGCGGGACTCGTCCCTGGCGCGCCAGCACTGGATCATGGCCACCGAGGACAGGGCTGCCGTATCCAGCGCGCCCGTGGCGATCCGCATCTCCATTTCCTGATGGGTGATCACGGTTTTCCGGTCCAGGAAGCCATAGTCGTACACCTTGGCCCGCTTGCCGCCCGTGGCCAGGATGGTGACCCCGTGCTCCACCGGAACGCCGCCCTCACTGGTGGAGACGATGCTCATGAAGCGGCCCGCCTTCCCGGTGGACAGGGCCACCCGGGCCTTGGTCAAGATTCGGATGTTGGGATGCTTGCGGACCTGGTTGATGAGTTCCTCCATGAACCGGACAGGATCCTCGCCCCGCAGCGTCCAGTGCAGCTTCATGGCCAGACCGCCCAATTCTTCGGTTTCCTCCACCAACGTGACCTTGTGGTCATGGTCCGCCAGCCCCAGGGCCGCCGTCATGCCGGCCAGGCCGCCGCCGACCACCAGCGCCCCGGGGTAAACGGGACTGCGCCTGGGAAGGGGCGCGGGGTCAGACCCCGCCAGTTTGGCTGCGGACATGCCCACGGCGGCCAGGATGTCGCGCTCAACCTGTTCCTGATCGGTGTCCTCGCGGGAGAACAGGGGCGTATGGATGTCCACCACGTCCATAAGCGATGGGCTCAGGCCGATGAGGCCGCCCAGTTCCCTGAGTCGCGGCACGTAGGCGTAGGGCATGCAGGCGCCGATGAGGATCCGGTTCGGGGAGTGTTTTTCGGCGAGCTCCTTGATCTGGTTCCAGCCTTCGGCGGTGCAGGCCCGCTCCACCGTCTCCACCGTGCGCACATACGGCAGGTTGGCCAATCCGGCCCGAAGCCTGTCCATGTCCAGGCTTTCCGGCATGATCGGGCAGGAGCGGCACAGGACCGCCAGGGTCTCCGGCATCTGCCGGGAGACGTCACGATAGTGGGGAACCGGTTCGTCGAGACGTTCCCGGATGGGGGCAAAGAGTTTGATCAGGCGGGAGGCGCCAAGGGCGGCCGCCCCGGACTGGAGGACCGATTCGGCAATGTCTTTGGGGCCGTTGGCGGAACCGGCGGCGAATACCCCCAGACGGCTGGTCCGGCCGGGGTTCATATCCTGGCTCTTGCAGAAGCCGAAGGCGTTGGTCTCCACGTCCGTAGCCCTGGCCAGGGCGGCCATGCTCTTTGCGGGGCGGGCGCCGACGCCCAGGACAAGCATATCGAAGGACTCTTCGATGGTGGCGCCCGCGTCGTCGATATACAGGAGTTTGAGGCCGCCGCCTTCCCGTTCCGGGTCCGGAACGGCAGAGTGCGGCCGGAAGCGGATGAAACGCACGCCGTGGATTTCCTCCGCCTCGCGCCGGTAATGGTCGAAATCCCGGCCAAAGGTGCGCATGTCCATGTAAAAAATGGTTGTCTCCACATCCTTGCCCAGGGCCCGCTTGGCCAGGACCGCCTCCTTGATGGACGCCATGCAGCAAAACGAAGAGCAGAAATCCGCATTTTTCTTGACATCCCTGGACCCGATGCACTGTATCCAGGCGATTTTTCGCACCGGTCCGCCGTCTCCCGGACGGACGAGTCGGCCGCCCGTGGGGCCCGTGCCGCTCATGAGTCGCTCGAATTCCACGGAGGTGACCACCCCGGGCAGGATGCCGTAGCCCAGGGAATCGGCCATTTCCGTCGGGTCGTAACACTCGAAGCCGGTGGCCAGGATGACTGCCGCCACATCCATCTTGATGCGCTCGTCGGACATGATGCGCATGTAGTGTTTGTCCAGCCAGGGGACGAATTTGGAACGCTTCAGGGGGTGAAGCAGATAGTCCCTGGCGCCGAGGGCCACCAGGGCTCGGGCCTGTTCACCCTTTAGGGGCCCGCCCAGGACGATGATCGCCAGGTCCGGCCGGATCTCCAGAGCCCGGGTGATGATCCGCTCGGGGTCGATGTTTTTGAGGCTCAAGTCCAGAAGGAGCATCCGTATGGACTCGTCCCCGGTGATCTGGTTCAGCGCCTCGTCTCCGGTCGTGGCCTGGAGGAAGGGAAACTTGATGTCTTCGAACCATTTGGAATACTGCGCGGCGGTGTTTTCCTCCGGGTCGGCCACCAGGATCTTGAACTGCTCGCGTGCTTCGAGCTTGAAATCGACGGCCCCGGTGGGGCAGGTCTCGAAGCACCTCCAGCAGCGCAGGCAGGCGTCGAGGTCCACAACGTAATGGTTGGGGATGTTGTGGGGAACGGGCAGGTAGATGGCCCCCCGCTCGCCCAGGCCGGCGTTGAATTCGTCTTTCACCTTGACCGGGCAGACCTCCGCGCATTTCCCGCAGCCGATGCATTTGGTCGCATCCACAAAGGGGGCCTTGCGGTTCACCACGGCCTGGAACTTGCCGGGCTCGCCATCAAGGGAAACCAGTTCCGTGGAAAGCATGATGTCGATGTTTTTATGGAACAGGCCCTTGCGCATGCAGAACTGGCTGGATGCGTCGCGTTCGGTCAAGGGGAGCATCTTGCACATGCCGCAGTGGTCCGACGGGAACTGGTGGTCCAGTCTGGTCAAAAGCCCCCCGATGTGCGGACGGATGTCGATCAGCGCGACCTTGTGCCCGGCCTCGGCCAAATCCAGGGCGGATCGGATGCCGCCGATGCCCGCTCCCACCACCAGGGCGTCATAGGTGCTTTTCATGTGGTTCTCCTTGGAGTGCAGCCCATCGCCCGCCGTCCGTAAGGGATGGCCAGGACTTCCCAGTGTGCCAACCGCGCGTTGCGATCATGTCTACTCCCCGTGCTCGGGAACAAAGCGTTCACTCCATATGGCCCGTGACCTCGGCAAACTCATGCTCCTGAAATACGGAAAGGGGCGGCGGCTCTTCCGGGCTCCGTCCGGCCTGGTAATTGAAGACGTCCTGGACCCCGGCCGCCGTCATCCGGAAAAGCTCCATGACCGGCACGTCGTTGGGACAGGCGTTGGAGCATTGCCCGCAGCCGACGCAGGCCGTGCTCATGTGCGCCAGCCTGGTCAGGTGGAAGAACAGGGTGTCCGAAGGCAGCTTGAGCGCCCCCTTTTTCTTGGCCCAACTCATGAACTGCCAGGGATCATGATCAAAAACATCCGTGACGAAGACGCACTCCCGGCAGTAGCAGACCGGGCAGGCCACCCGGCAGTTGTAGCAATTGACGCATCCCGAAAGATATTCGCCGAGTTTCTCCAGGCTGTCCGTGGCGGCCTGGGTCTCCTTGAACATGGCGTCGCGATAACGGACGCGTTCCGTGATCGCGGCCGACAGGGCGCTGGTCCGGTTGTCCGCCGTGACGGTTTCGACCTCGGGCAGGCCCATGCGGCTGATGACGGCCTGTCCCTTGGCGGTCTGGGAGACCAGGGTGATGAGCTTTCCCGGGTCCGCGCCGAAAAGGCCGATCATGCAGTCGGCCGCCTGGGCCATGGGATGCTCGCAGGCCCGGCAGGCCCGGGCCAGGGACATGGCCCCCCCGACCTCGGGGACGTGGAGGCCCCCGGGGAGGAAGGTTTTCAGAAATTCCCGCGAAACCTGCTGCGCGCCGTGTTCGGTGGAATACGCATGGTAGTCCCTGTTGGTGAAGGCGCCCGGACAGTCGACGCCGACGAGCAGGACGTTGTCCATGCTGCCCTGGTTCAGCTTGACCAGTTCCACGAAGGCCCTGATTTCGCAGGGCCGCATGACGGCCGCGATCATGCCCTGGGATTGGCCGCGGGTGAGTCGGCCCAGAAGCCGTGCGGCGTTGAGCGGGAAGGCCGGGGCCAGGGGATCCGCTTCGTTGAGAAGTTCCGGGTCCACGATCAGCGCGGGCATCACGGCCCCGCCGCCGGGCGAGTGCCGTTGGACCAGGATCGCCGCGATGGCTTGGTCGGCCAGGAGTTTGCGCAATACCTCCCGCACCGCCAAAGCGGGATCGGCGTCGTTGACAAGGATTTTCGCCGTGGTAGCCATGCCGTCCTCCGGGAATCTCGTGTTCAGATGACCATGGTGGATTTGGCCGCACTCGGCCCCAGTTCCCTGATCCGCTTGGTCAGTTCATTGATGGTGGCCGCAAACTCGTTTCCATCGCTGGCCCCGATCCAGGTCAGTTTCAGACGCTCCTGCTCGATGCCGAAACGCGGCAGGATCTCCTGGAGAAGTTTCACCCTGCGTCTGGCCTTGTAGTTGCCATTGATGTAGTGGCAATCTCCAGGGTGACATCCGCTGATCAAGACCGCGTCGGCCCCGGACAAGAGGGCCTTGATCACGTACTTCGGATCAACCATTCCCGTACACATCATGCGTATGAGCCGCACATTTGGGGATTGGATCATGCGGGCTGTCCCGGCAAGATCTGCGGCTGTGTAGGTACACCAATTACACACCATTGCCACTATTGTTGGTTCGAAATCGGTTTCTGTCTGGTCCATGCCTTCCTCCATGCCACATTTCTTGCGTTACGCTTCCTGTTTCATCTTGGACGACCAGAGGTCATCGACAACGGCGGCGGGAACAATGCGGTGCAGGGGATCGAGCAGGCCCTCGATTTCGGCGAAGACGGCCTTTTCGGTGAAATGCCTGATCTGGGCCGCGCCGCTCGGGCAGTAGCCGGCACAGGATCCGCACCCCTTGCACATGGCCTCGTTGACCACGGCGATGTGCCGCCGGTCGTCGAATTCGATGGCCGAATAGGGACAAAGCCCCACGCAGATCCGGCACCCGACGCAGATGTCGGGGTTGATCCAGCTGGTGGTGGGCGAGATGGTCACCTCGCCCTTGGCGGCCATGGCCAATGATTGGCAGGCCGCGCCCGCGGCGTGGGACACGGCGTCGGGGATGTCCTTGGGCCCCTGGCAGGCCCCGGCCAGGAAAATGCCGTCCGTGGCCGTGGAGACCGGCCCGAGCTTGGGATGCTCTTCCAGGAAGAACTTGTCCGTGCCCTGGCTGACGCCGAAGACCCTGGCCACCTGGGCGGTGTCCTTTCGCGGCTCCATGGCCGTGCACAAAACGACCATGTCCACCGGAACGCGCAGGGTTCTGCCCAGCAGGGTGTCCTCGCAGACCACCACCAGCTTCCCTTCCTCCTGCGGCGTTTTCGCCTGATCCGTGATCTCGGCCGGGCGGCCGCGAACGAAGGTCACGCCTTCCTCCTGGACCCGGCGGTAGAATTCCTCGTAGCCTTTGCCGAAGCAACGCATGTCGATGTAGAAATTAAAGACTTTGACGTGATGGCCGAGCTTGTCCTTGATGAGATGGTCGTATTTCAGGGCGTACATGCAGCACACCCGGGAACAGTATGGATGGTGGTTGACGTCGCGGCTGCCCACACAGTGGACGATGGCCACGGAATCGGGGGGCTTGCCGTTTTTCATGACGATCTTGCCGCCTGTTGGGCCCACGGCATTATTGATGCGTTCGAATTGCAACCCGGTGTAGACCTCGGGGAAGCGACCGAAGCCGTAGGGGATCAGGGGGGTGGGGTCGAGGGTGTCGAAACCGGTGGCCAGGATGATGGAGCCCACGTCCAACACCAGCTCCGTCTCCTTCTGGGTGAAGTCGATGGCCCCGGAGGGGCAGACCTTTTCACAGACACGGCACTTGCCTTTGCGGAAAAACGTACAGTTTTCCACGTCGATGACGGGCTTGTTGGGGACGCTTTGCGGTGAGTTGCGGTAGATGGCCTTGCGCTTGCCGATGCCTTCGTCGAATTCGCTGGGAACCTTTTTGGGGCACTTCTCCATGCACAGTCCGCAGCCGGTGCACAGGTTCTCGTTCACGTAGCGGGGCTTGCGTTTGACCGTCACCGTGTAGTTGCCCACAAAGCCGGTGACCTTTTCCACCTCGGAATAGGTCAGAAGGTTGATGCGCCGCTCCTGGGAGACGGCCACCATCTTCGGGGTGGAAATGCAGGCGGCGCAGTCCAGGGTCGGGAAGGTCTTGTCGAACTGGGCCATGTGCCCGCCGATGGACGGCCCCCGCTCCACGAGGTGCACGTTGAATCCGGCCTTGGAGATGTCCAGGGCGGCCTGGATGCCCGCGATCCCGGCCCCGACCACCATGACGTCCGGATGGACCTTCTCCTTGCGGGAATACAGTTCCTGGTGGTGGTTGACCCGGTTCACCGCTGCGGCCACCAGGTGCTCGGCCTTTTTCGTGGCCTCCTCCCGATCCTCGACGACCCAGGAGCAATGCTCCCGTATGCAGGTCATCTGGAACAGGAACGGATTGAGACCGGCCCGCAGGCAGGCGTTCTGAAAGGTTTTTTCATGGAGCCTGGGGGAGCAGGAGGCGACCACCACCCGGGTAAGCCCCAGTTTGCGGATGTCCCGGATGATGGTTTCCTGCCCGGGGTCCGAGCACATGAATTTGTAGTCCCTGGCCACGGCGACGTTTTTCAGTCCCGAGGCATACTTGGCGACCGTTTCAACATCCACTTTGCCGGCAATGTTGGTTCCGCAATGGCAGACGTACACTCCGATTCTGTTGGCCATCTCGCGCATCCCCTTTCAAACGGCGGCGGAGGCATCCCCCCGCCCGGCCGGTCGATTCCGTCCGTTCCGTCTCGGGTTTCCGGATTTCCGGGAAAACAACCTGTTTCCTCTGGGCTGTCCGGGAGGAGAACTCCCCTCCATGCCCGGGCGACCGTAGCGCGCCCAGGGGACTCGATCCGCGAGACTCCAAGAAACGTACCCGGATGCGTATTTATTGTGAAATCATGTGGTTAACGATTAAATCGGCTCATTTGAAAGAAAAAGAGCCTGTATTTTTGGGGCCTGCTGTCTTGCCTGGAGAGAAAATCTTACAAGACAAGACGGGAGGGAGAGGGATGCCTGCCCGGGATGCCATCATCTTGTCCTTTCGAAAGAAAAGAGCCGACCCCTCCAGGGCGGACGGAATTTCGATTTTTGTCTTACAAAACAAGACAGATTTTTCATGAAGAGGCAAACTTTCCGTCCCCATGCATTGACTCATCACCCTTATGGCGTAAAATTAGAGTACGGCTTCTCCCTGAAGCGACCAGAGAACAGCGGGAGGACCAAGCGTGAATCGATCCGGTATGTTGCGGCGAATATTTCCGTTTGGGTTGTCTCTTCGGGAGAAGATCTTGCGTCGCCGGGCCCGTGTCATAGGAAAAAAACACGCCCCCCCCGACCTCCTCCCGTCGATGCCCCAATCCTGTCAGCCGATCTTCTCCCCCCCCCTGCCGCAAGACCACAACGACTATGCGGTTCTCATCCGGCCGGACGGCAGGATCCTGTCCTGCGACAAGGCCCTGCCCAGGCGCCTGGGAGTGGGGCTAAAGGAATTTATCGGGGCGGACATTTATTCGTTTTTCGATCCGGGTATTGCCGTGGTGCGCAAAAAGGCCGTGGCCGCGGCCCTTAAGACCGGAGAGTCCCTGCGCTACAGGGATGAATCCAAACCCGGCCGGGTGTATGACACCCGAATCCTCCCCGTGTTCGACAAGGATGATCGCATCTCGGCCCTGGCCATCTTCGTAGGCGACATCAGCGCCGAGGAGCGGGGCAAGCGGGAGCGCCGCAAACTGACGGCAGGCATCGAACAGTCGGTGGACGCGGTCATCATCGCGGACATGGATTTCAACATCGAGTACGTCAATCAGTCTTTCGAGGCCATGACCGGTTATTCCAGGAGGGAGGCGTTCGGACGCAACCTGGGGACATTTTACAAGACGCCGAAACAGGAAGAAAACTTCAAGATGTGCGTCGAGTTGCTGACAAAAGGCGAGTCCTGCTCCAACCGTTTCCTTTTGGTGTCCAAAAATGGCGATGTCTGCGTGTGCGACCAGTCCGTTTCGCCGGTGCGGGCCCGCTACGGGGTCATCCTCGGGTACGTCTTTGTGTGGCGCGACGCCACCCAGGTTTCCAAGTTGGAAAAACAATTGCGCCAAGCCCAGAAGATGGAGGCCATCGGCGCCCTGGCCAGCGGCATCGCCCATGACTTCAACAACATTCTCGGTCCGATCATCCTGCACACCGAATTGTGTCTGAGCAAAACCTCCGAGGACGATCCCAACCGGGCCTCCCTGCCGGAAATCCTCGACGCCGCCAAGCGGGCCAGGGCCCTGGTCGAGCAGTTGCTGCATCTGGGCCGAAGTCGGGGCAGGGACACCCCCATCCCCTTTCGCCTGAGCTCCCTGGTCAAGGAGTGTACCAAGCTGTTGGCCCCCGGCTTTTCCCCGGGCATCCGCATCCGGCTCCAGATTGAGACCCAGTCCGACCTGACCCTGGCCGACCCGGATCAGGTGCATCAGGTGATCCTGAACCTGGCGACCAATGCGGCGGACGCCATGAAGGAGTTCGGCGGCGTTTTGACGTTCACCATCTCCGGCCAGACCATTGGCGAGAGCGACTGGAGTCGGCATCCCGGGCTTCCGGCCGGGGAGTACATCTGTCTCACCGCCAGCGACACCGGACACGGCATAAGTCCCGTCTGTCTGAAAAAGATTTTCGAGCCGTTTTACAGCACGAAAACACGATCCAGGGGCATGGGGCTGGGGCTTAGCGTGGTTCAGAACATCGTGGCCCGGATGCGCGGGAGCATCTCGGTGGAGAGTGAACCGGGGCTGGGGGCGTCCTTCCACGTCCTGCTCCCCAAGGCGCATACGCCAGAGGCCGAAGCCCTCGCGCCTTTGCACACGAGACGACCGTTGCGGAAAACGCCCCGCATCCTTTTCGTGGACGACGAGGAAGCCCTGGTCGGAAGCCTCGGCGCGGCCCTCAAGGGCCTGGGCTACGCCGTGGAGTGCAGGGTGACGGCCGCAGAGGCCCTGGGAGCCTTTTTGCGCCGTCCGGACGGATACGATCTGGTCATGATCGACTATTTCATGCCCCATATGAACGGCTTGGAGTTGGCAAGGGAGTTGTGGCGCGTGCGTCCCGGGCTGTCCGTGGTCCTTTTCTCCGCCTACGCCGACAAAATCCCGGCCCGGGAACTTGAAGACAGCGGGATCAAGGCCTTTTTGCCCAAGCCCTTCGATCTGGAATCCCTGGAAAAAACCATCGCCGCAGTCTGCGGCGAGGCCACGTCCACGAAATCGTGAACTGCTGGGACGGACGCGCCATCCCTCCGGTAAGGCCGCAATCCCAGGCCGCCGCCGCTAGTAAAAGTTCCGCAAAACGTGTATGTAGCGGGCCATATGGCCAACATCCTTCTCATCGACGACGACGTCAGCTTTTGCCGTGCGCTCGAAGCCGTCATCTCCGAAATGAATCTTCATGTCGAAAGTGCGCACACGTTGGCGGAGGGGCTGAAAAAGATCCGGCACGGGGGCTGGGACGTGATCATCCTGGATGTGGTCCTGCCCGACGGCAACGGCTTGGACGCCATCCCCGAAATCAGGCAATTCCCCGAGCAGCCGGAAATCATCATCCTGACGGGCTCCGGCGACCCGGACGGGGCGGAACTGGCCATAAAAAGCGGGGCCTGGGACTACATCACCAAGCCGCCGACCATGAACAAGATCCGCCTGCCCGTGGTCCGGGCCGTGGAATACCACGCCCAGAAAGCCTCGCAAAAAACGACCGGCGCCCTCTCCCGTGACGCGATCATCGGGTGCAGCAAGGCCCTTGAGGCCTGCCTGGACATGGTCTCCAGGGCGGCGAAATGCTCCTCCAATGTCCTGGTCACCGGAGAAACCGGCACGGGCAAGGAACTGATCGCCCGATGCATCCACGAAAACAGCGCCCGCCGGGCCGGGCCTTTTGTGGTGGTGGATTGCGCGGCCCTGCCCGAGCATTTGGTGGAAAGCATGCTTTTCGGCCACGAAAAGGGCGCCTTCACCACGGCGGACAAGAAGCATACGGGGTTGATCAGACAGGCCCATGGCGGAACCCTGTTCCTGGACGAGGTGGGCGAGATGCCCGTGGGGCTCCAGAAGGCCTTTTTACGCGTTCTTCAGGAACACCGCTTCCGTCCTGTGGGGGGGATGCACGAGGAAGAGAGCGATTTCAGGGTGGTGGCGGCCACCAACCGGGATCTGGAACAAAACGTCGTGGATTGGAAGTTCCGCCAGGATCTGCTTTTCCGGCTGCGGGGCATCGCCGTAAACCTTCCCCCGCTGCGGGAACGAACCGGGGACATCGAGGCCTTAAGCCGCCATTTCCTGGAGAAGCAGACGAAAAAAGACAAGGGAAAGCCCAAGCGGATTTCTTCGGAATTCTGGGGCGCCCTCTTGGAATATCGCTGGCCGGGAAACGTGCGGGAACTCATCAACGCCCTGGACTGCGCCCTGGCCTCGGCGGAAAACGATTCCGTCCTGTACCCCCGCCACCTGCCGATCAACATCCGGGCCACCCTGGCCCGCATGTCCGTCAACGAAGAGCGGTGCGGCGCCGATCTTGACCCCATGGAAGAGCGCATTGTCTTCAATCCCGAGAATTTTCCGACCCTCAAGGATTTTCGCTCCGAGGCTCTGGCCCGGGTGGAGCATCGGTATCTGGCCGAGCTCGTGCGCGTCTCCGAGGGCCGGATTCAACGCGCCTGCGCCCTTTCCGGCCTGTCCAGGGCCAGATTGTACGCCCTGATGAAACAATACGACATCGAACGCTGATCCGGATCGGCGGATTTTTTTAGGATCGTCCACCGGGACGTCTCTCCCAGCAAGACGTTCTCCCGGATTTTACGCCAGGCCTTCCCTCTCTCCCTTCCAGCAACAGCCTGCATTCATGGACGTTTCCGGGCCCATTCCCGGGAGCATCGCGTCGCTATTCTTGAAGAATGATACAAATCCAGTCGGAAAAGACACTTCCCGGAAAACGCGTCCCGTATTTTCAGAAATCTATCCCGATATGACTCGTTTACCTCCTGAAATTTCAAGGTATTTTAATAAGGGAACAGTTCTTGTTCTATGAGATTCACCACATGGAAGAAACCCTGCCTTGCGCCAAAAGGAGGATGGTCATGGAAAAATCCTTTACGGATCTCATTGAAGAAGTGCAAAAGCCTGGATTATGCCACCGGTGCGGTGGTTGCGTGACGTTTTGTTCCGCCATCAACTTCGGGGCGTTGGAACTCGGCCAAGGCGGCAGGCCGCAGTACAAGGATCCCGAGAAGTGTATCGAATGCGGCATCTGCTACATGATTTGTCCCGTCAATCATGAACTGGACAATGAAACGCGCAACTTGGTCAGCTGGCATGAACCCATGGGCAACGTGATCGGGACCACGGTGCTCCGGGCTCTGGACCCGGAGGTCCGCGCGGCGGGCACGGACGGCGGCGTGGTCACGGCCACCCTTTTACGCTTGTTCGACCAGGGGCGTATCGACGGGGCCATCGTCTGCCGACAGACGTCGCCTTTCGTCCGCCAGCCCGCCCTGGCCAGAACCCGTGAGGATATCTTCGCGGCCGCAGGATCGCACTACGACGAATCCCACGGCATGGAGATTTTCGGCAACGAGTATTCCACCTATTCCCCATCCATCCGGGCCATGGGCCCTTTGAGCCAGGGGGCCCTGAGCCGGGTGGCCTTCGTGGGCACGCCCTGCCAGATCAAGACCCTTCGCAAGATGCAGGCCCTGGGCATCGTGCCCTCGGACGCCATCAAGTATGTCCTGGGCCTGTTTTGCACCCAGAATTTCATTTTCGGGGAAAAGGAGCGGGCCAAGCTGGAAGAGCTCGGGGGGTTTTCCTGGGAGGACATCGCCAAGATCAACGTGCGTGAGCGTCTGCAAATTTTCACAAAAAGCGGCGAGGTCATCAAGATCGAATTTGACAAGCTCAAGTTCATGATTCGAACCGCCTGCCGGTTCTGTGACGATTACAGCGCCGAATACGCCGACATCTCCTTCGGAGGGGTTGGGGCCGAACCGGGCTGGACCACGGCCATAAGCCGCACCCCCCTGGGACGGGCCGTGCTGGCCGACGCCAGGGACTCGGTCCTGGAGCAGTACAACCTGTCGCAAAATCCCAGATATGCCTCTGAAGCGCTGGCCAAGGTGGAAGAATTGTCCAGGAAGAAGAAGGAATCCGCAGCCAGGTGTCTGGATGCATCCAGCAGGGCATAACGGCATGTCCGACGCCATGAACCCTCGTGATATTGCCGAGCGCCGCAACCTGCTTTTTGAAGATGTTGACGAACAGGGAGCGCCAGTCCTTCATGGCGGATGATTTTCGTGCCTTTCCGCCCGGCGGCTGTGCCGCCGTTGGCGGCGCAAAGCCCCGGCTTCGAAGAACCGGGGCTTTGTCATCAATCTGTGGATGCGCTCGGCGGGCGCATCCACTTGGAGGTGAAAGTCCTCTCCAGACCCGACAGGGGAACAGGGCGCCGGACGGCAAAGGTGTCCATCGCGAGGTGGAATCTGAAGGAAGCCCGCAGGCAATGCGCTGGCCCGACGAACAGGAAGCGCATGCGAGGCGGCCGCGTCGGATGAGAAGGCAAATATCTTCAAAGCCCGATACCTGCACGGAAGGCCCCTTTCCAGTTCCGCCAGCACTTCATTCTCAAGCTGTGCGAGCGGACGGGGGTCAAGCCATTCGGCTTTCTTGCCATCCGGCATCTCACCGCCTCGATTCTGTTCAGGCTCGGAAAACCTGTAGGCGTGATCCAGTCAATCCTTAGGCGCAAGAGCGCCTCGACCACGGGGCACACTCTCAGATCCTTGGGATTGGAGGAAACGCGGTCTGCTCTGGGGGATTTGGCGGGCCGTGGGCCGGGGAGGGAAGTGCAAATGAAAACCGCCCGAGGAGTGTAGCCTCAGGCGGTCGCAAAAGCGGGTCTTGGAGCAAACCGTTTCCGCAATCGTTTCCGGGCAAGGAGGCGCTGCGGAGACTTTTTGTTAAGTCCTTTAAATCTTTGGCGTCCCCAAGGGGATTTGAACCCCTGTTACCGGCGTGAAAGGCCGATGTCCTGGACCAGGCTAGACGATGGGGACGCGAGTTACGAGGTTGGCTGGGGGACTAGGATTCGAACCTAGGTTGATGGAGTCAGAGTCCATAGTCCTGCCGCTAGACGATCCCCCAGCAAACGCGTGAACGAAGGCGGATACTCGGATTCGCTATGCGTGTCAAGCGCCTGTGCGTGGTTCGGAAAAAATCACGAAAGAGTTCCCTCTGCCCCGCCCGGAGCGCCGTCCAACCGGCATGTGCCCGCTTTCGGAGCCGGGGAATACAGGCATGTCCGCCCGCCTGTCAACCGTCACAACGCCGATATCGCGAGAATGGCCGGGATCAAGGCGGGGCCGGGGGCGCGTCGCCCTCCGACGTCCATATCTCGAAGTCCGTCACGTCCGCCGGGCGCACGGAATCCCGGGTCAGGCCAAGGTCGGCGTAGGCCTGGGCCAACTCCCGGCCATGTCCCCACAGTTCGCCAACATATCGTCTGGGCGCAACCAGACCCTTGGGGCCGTGGCCAAGCCGGTGCGCCTGGTCGCGCACCAGCCAGAAAAGCGCCAGTCCCCTGGCCCGGCTCCCCAGGGCCGGATGCACAGGACCGGCCAGCACGGCGGCGTCAAGCTCGGGTTGCGGCGCCAGTCCCACCCGGATGACCCGCACCCCCGCCCGCCACAGTTCCAAAAGCCCCTCCGCCACGGCCGCAACGGTCGCCTCCACGTCCCAGGGCGTATATTCCCCGGCCCGCCACATGGCCGCCAGCCGCGTCCCGGCCATCACCAGGCACGGATAGATGCGCGCCGTCTCCGGGCCTAGCGCGGCGGCCTTGGCCACATCCCGGGCGAACATCTCCGGCGTGTGTCCGGGCAGCCCCGGCAGGAGCTGCACCCCCAGGGCCAGCCCGGCCTCGCGCACCCCCAGGCATGCCGCCTGCGCCGCGTCTGGCGCATATCCCCGGCCGCTGCGGGCAAGCACCCCGGCCTCGAAGGTCTGCACGCCAATCTCCACCATATCCAGTCCCAGGCCGCGCAGGGCGGCCAGCCGCCCGGCATGGGCGGCGTCGGGGCGTGTGGAGCAGCGCACCCGGGTTACAAGCCCCCGTTCCCGATAGGTCTGGGCCAGGGTGATGAACCGCTCGGCATGGTTCCCGGGAAGGGCCGTGAACGTGCCGCCGTAAAACCCGATCTCGTAGGGACCGCGACCGGCCGCCAGGGCCTCCGCCAGGGCCGTGTCCAGATCGCGCCGGGCCGTGTCCAGGGAGGCTGGGGAAGCTGGGGACGCGGGCGCCACCCCGGTCTGGAGATGCTGGGCGCAATAGACGCACCGCCCGACGCATCCGGCGTAGGGCAAAAACACGGGCCAGACGCGGGATTTTTCCGCTGCGGGTTCGGGATGGGCGAACCTCAGCCGCATGACCGCCCCGGATGGCGGCCGAGGGGGCCGGAAAATCGGTTTTTTGACAAAATGTGCACGAGGCCCCTTGAAAAATAATTTTTACTTAGCTATTGGATGGTTATGGTCGCGTCGTGACTTTAAACGGCATGGCCCGACAGGCGTGCGGCCGTGCCGACAAGCGTTTTTCCCCATCGTCCATGGAAACAGGCATGATCGACAAAGACTGTCTCTTTTGCAAGATCCTGCGCGGCGAGATTCCCTGCGCCAAAATTTACGAGACCCCTGCCGTGCTGGCCTTTCTGGATATCGCCCCGATCCGGCCGGGGCACGCCCTGGTCATTCCCAAGGTCCACGCCCCGTCGTTGTGGGAGCTCCCCGCCGACATCGGGGGCGACCTTGTGGCCGCGCTTCAGGTCGTGGGCCGGGCCGTGCGTGAGGCCACAGGGGCCACGGGCATCAACGTGGTCATGAATAACGGCGCCTCGGCCGGGCAACTCGTGCTGCACGCCCATTTTCACGTCATCCCCCGGGTGGAGGGCGACGGGCTTTCGCCGTGGCAGGGCGCGCCCTACGCCGACAATGCGGCCATGACCCGGATGGCCGAGACCATTCGCTTTCGAATCTAACGCCAGCCCGGGCGGCGGCGCGGCACGATGCCTCGTCCCCGACCTCCCGGCATCGGTCCACCACGCTCCGGAGGGAAACATGAGCGGAAAGACTCTCACCAAAGCGGACATCGTCGACTACATCTACGAAAAAACCGAGCGCAATCGGGCCGAGGTGAAGGTTCTCGTGGACCACCTCCTGGACATCATGAAGCAGTCGATCAAAAAAGACGACGCGCTTTTGGTCAGCGGTTTCGGGAAATTCGAGTCCTACGACAAAAAGGCCCGCAAGGGGCGCAACCCCCAGACCAACAAGAGCATCGTCCTGCCGCCGCGCAAGGTGGTGGTCTTTCGGCTGTCCCGGAAGTTTCGGGCCGAGCTCAACCCCGAATAGGCCGGGATCGTCCCGGCCACAAGGCCGTCCTCCCGGGGGCGTCCGGCCTGCCCGGCGCGTCTCGGCACTGGCCCTGGGGGGGGGCTCCTGGCCGTTCCCGGCCGCGATAGGCCGCCAACCGGCGTCGCTCGCCATGTTTTCGCGCAAAGCCCCCCGCATGCCCTTCGGCTCGGCCTGAGCGGCGTCCGGGCGCTGGGCGGTCCGCTCCGCGCCGCCTGTTCAGGCGGCGGTCTTGGCTTCAATCCGCATTCTATTCCCCGATGACGAAGGCGTTCCGGTATTCCCCGGAAAGCCGCGCCCTGGCCCGTTCGGCCTCGCTCAGGGTGGCGAAGGTTCCGGCATGGACCCGGAAGAACCGTTCGCCGTCCACGTCCTTGGAGTGGATGCGCGACTGGGCATATCCGGCCCGTTTGATGACCGTCAAAAGCCGCTGGGCATTGCGCTCGTTCACGAAGGCCCCGATCTGGACGTAGAAGGGGCCGGGCAGATCCTTGGCCGATGTCGCGCCGGGAATGCTCCCCACGCTCTCCAGCCGCACCCGGGTGGTGCCCTTGTCGTGCATGTCCAGGGCCTTGGCCCCGGCAAAGGACATGTCGATCACCCGGCCGGACACGAAGGGCCCCCGGTCGTTGACCCGCACGGTGACCGAACGGCCGTTCTCCAGGTTGGTCACCTTGAGGGTGGTGTGCATGGGCAGGATCTTATGGGCGGCGGTGAGCTTGTGCATGTCGTAGATCTCGCCGCAGGAGGTGGGCTTGCCGTGAAAGTCCCTGCCGTACCAGGAGGCCACGCCTTCTTCCGTATAGCCGTCAGCCGAGGGGATGGGATGGTAGGTCTTGCCCTTGATGGTGTAGGGGCGCTGGGTGGCCGGGGCCTTGCCCCAGCCGCCGGGCGGCGGCGAGGGGGACTTGGCGCCGCAGCCGACCAGCCAGACGGCCATAAGTCCCAGGATGAGCAGGGCCAGGGCGCGGGATCGGAGCATGCCCCACAGGCCCTCGGGCAGGGCGGCCCTGGGGCTGGCGTCCCGTGGGGCGCAGCCCGGCCGACCCCCTGCCGCGTCGGCGCCGGAGGGGCTGTGGCGCAACGGCCGGGGAAAAAAATCACGCAATGAAGGCATAGGATCACGTAGGGCTTGGGACAGGGTCGGTCCTCGACCCCGCCTTTGCGCCCAAGCCTACGGCATCCCTGGCGGAAAGAAAAGGGCGCGCCGCATGATCCGGCTCCGTTTCCCGGGCCGTGACTCCCCCGTGGGGCTGGCCAAGCGTCGCGCGGCCCGGCGGGTTACGCCCGGGGCAAGACCTTGCGGACTTCGCCCAGGATGTCCTCGCGGGAGAACGGTTTGGTCAGGGCCCCGCTCACCCCGTAGCTTCTGGCCCAATTGAGGGTCTCGTAGGCGGTGAAGGTGCTGCCGGTGGTGAAGGCGATGACCGGCAGCCCGGGGTGGGATTCCCGGAGGATGCGGATGACCTCCAGGCCCTCGACGCCGGGCATGAAGATGTCGGTCAAAAGCAGATCCACGCGGCGTTCGTTCACGGCGCGCAGGGCCTCGGCTCCGTCGGAGGCCTCCACGACGTCGTGGCCTTCTCCGGAGACGATGGCCCGGAGGGTGTGGCGGGACGTGATGTCGTCATCGGCGATGCAGATGGTGGCCATGATGCTCCCCTTGATGCTGTGGCGCGCATACCCATGTGTTCCGTTTCGCCATGTCGGCCCGGGCGACGGTTCGCTTCCGAAGCCAATGCCGACATACACGCCCATAATGACGAAACGGCGACGCCAAAAGGCGTCGGCGACAGGTCGTCGTCTCAGATCGTCGGGGTGCGGATGAACGCTGTGGCCTTGTCGTGGGGCAGGGGGCGCGAGTACAGGAATCCCTGGCCGAAATCGCAGCCGAATTCCTTGAGCAGGGCCTCCTGGCGAGGGGTTTCGATGCCCTCGGCCACCACTTCAAGCCCCAGGCTGTGGGCCAGGTTGACCACGGTCTTGACGATGACCCTGTTGCCGTGGTCGTCCATGTCGATCACGAATCCCCGGTCGACCTTGAGACAGTCGATGGGGAAGCGCTGCAGGTAGGACAGGGAGGAATATCCGGTGCCGAAGTCGTCGATGCCGATGGTGATGCCCAATTCCCGCAGGCCCCGCAGCTTGGCCAGGGCGGACTCCGGGTTGTCCATGAGCACGCTCTCGGTGATCTCCAGGCGCAGACGCCGGGGGTCGGCCCCGGTGTCGCGCAGGGATCTGACCGTCTGTTTGACCAGGTCGGGTTGCGAGAACTGTTTGCCGGACAAATTGACGGCGATGGAGAAAGTCGTGCTTGCGGCCATATCCTTGCTCCATCGGCCAAGGGCCGCGCAGGCCTCGGCCATGACCAGGTTGCCGAGCGGAATGATAAGCCCCGTCTCCTCGGCGATGTGAATAAATTCGCCGGGAAGATCAAGCCCCCCGTCCGGCCTGCGGCGGCGCACCAGGGCCTCGAAACCGACCAGGGATCTGTCGGACAGGGAATATATGGGCTGATAATACAGGATGAACTGCTTTTCTTCCAGGCTGCGCCGCAGTCCCGTCTCCACGCCCATGTCGTGTTCGGCCACCTCGCGCATCACCCAGTCGAAGACCTTGATGCGTCCCACGCCGCTGCGCCGGGCATGGTTCATGGCAATGGTGGCGTTTTGCAAAAGCTCCTCGGGGCGCTCGTAGTCCGCCGGTCCCAGGACGATGCCCATCCCTGCGGAAAGATAGAGTTTCTGCCCCTCGACGGTCATGGCCTCCTTCAGGCTGTCGCGGATCTTGCGGGCCACCCGCAGGGCGTCGCCCGGGGAGGCGATCTCCTCAAGCAGGATGGCGAATTCGTCGCCGCCCACCCGGGCCACGGTGTCCAGGCGGCGCACATGGCGTTTGAGCAGGGCCGCCACCCGGCACAGCACCTTGTCCCCGGCCAGATGCCCCAGGCTGTCGTTGATGAGTTTGAAACGGTCCAGGTCCAGGAAGATCAAGGCATAGACGTAGTTGAGGCGGCGTTTGGCCCGTTCGATGGCCCGGTGCAGCCGGTCCAGGCACAGGGATCGGTTGGGCAGGTCGGTCAGGGGATCGTGAAAGGTGCGGTGCTGCAGGAGTTGCTCGCCCCGGCGCAGGTCCGTGACGTCCTCGATGATGGCCGCCACCTGCCCGGGGCTTGGGCTGTAGGCCTCGACCAGGAAATATTGATTGAGGTCGCCCAGGTAGTTTTCGAAACGGGAGGAGGCACGCTCCGTGGCCACCTGCCCCAGGGTCTCGATCCAAAACAACTCCACTCCGGGGATGACCTCGCGCAGGCGTCGTCCTTCCACCTCGCCCCGATGAAACCCCGTGACCCGCTCGAAGGCCGGGTTGACCTCCAGGATGCGCAGATCCGTCACCTCGCCTTTGCCGTCCCATACGACCTCGAACAGGACAAAGGCGTTGAGCATGCGTTCGAACAGCCTGCGGAAACGATCCTCGCTGCGCTTGAGGCTGATTTCCGTGGCGTGTTTGTACAGGGCCACTTCAATGGCGCTTTGCAGCCAGCGTTCGTCCACGGGCTTGATGACATAGCCGTAGGGAGCGGTCTTGGCCGCCCGGCGCAGGGTCATCTGGTCGTCATGGGAGGTGATGTACACCACCGGAATGTCGTGGATCTCGCGGATGCGCCGGGCGGCCTCGATGCCGTCCATGCCGCCGTCGAGGAAAATGTCCATGAGCACCAAGGCCGGCGGGGTGTCCCGGCAGATGTCCAGGGCCGCCTCGCCCGAGGTGGCCAGGCCGGCCACGGCATAGCCGAGCTTTTTCAGGCGGGCTTTGATGTCCAGGGCCACGATGCGCTCGTCCTCGACCACCAGGATGCTCTGGGGCGGGGGCGCTGCGGGCGCGTCTTCAGGCGGCGCAAGGGAAGACGGGGATTGGGCCGTGCCGACCTTGCCGAGGGCCTGTCTGTTCACGAATGCGTACTCCAATGGCGCTGTCGCCAACCGGCGGGCCTGTTTCCCGGGTGCGGCGCAGGTGGTTTCCCGGCGGGGCCGTCCCCGTGGTCCGGTTCCGGGTGGACGTCGACCCGGATCGTATCCAAACCCGGGTATTTATCACCCCCCGGGCGCCGTGCGGTCAAGTCGGTTTTTCCCTCAGATCCGGGCAGGCCTCATTCCCGCAGCCTGGCCTGCCAGGCGGCGACCGCCGCCCGTTCGTCCAGGGCCGCCCGGCTGGCCGGAGTGATCCGGCAGGCGGCCTCGGCGGCCTCGGCGGCCTGGGACACCCAGCCGCCCTCGCGCAGGCTGCGCGCGGCCATGACCTCGAGCATCTCCGGGGCGTCCTTGTAGACCGAGGCGATGAGTTCGCGGTAATTTTCCTCGAAGACCAGACGCACCAGGTCGTTGCGTTTGAACAAAAAACGGGCCAGCCAGTGGTTTTGTTCCTGGTCGGCCAGGTATTGGGGGAAAAGCTTGCGGCATTGGCGGATGATGAACCGGATGCGCCGTATCTCGCGCTGCATGCTCTCGTTGGTCTGCATGAGCAGTTGGAACAGTTCCCGGCTGATGATGAGGTCGGTTTCGGGAAGCTCGCTCTCCTGCATGGCCCGGAACCAGGGGGCGTAGTTTTGTTGCTGGTAGGCGTCCTCCTTGAGCTTCATGGTCTCGTGGAAGATGTAGCCGATGCACCAGTCCAGAAATTGCCCCACGGGATTTTTGTCGTCGTGGTCCCGGAACAGATGGTGGGCCGTGTCCTTTAAGCGCCACAGCAGGCCTTTGTTCATCTGTTCGCCCAAAAGGTCGCGCAGAGCCTCGAAGACCATGCCCGCACCCTGGTCGAACTCCCGGAAATGCTCTTCCAGCACTTGCGCGGACAGGCAGAAGTCCCGCACCAGATCGCGCACGAATTCGGCGTGCTTTTCCCTCAGCCAGTTCTTGGTCATGACGCCTTGCTCCTCACCCGGCCGTGTACCCCGCCCGTGCGGGGGGTCATCTGCCCACGTCCCGGCACACGCCCTGGCCCGCCCATTCGGTCGTCCGCGTTGGGCGCAGGGCCAGCCGGGCCAGTCTGGTGAGCCGTTCGTCCACCAGCCCGTACAGGCTGCCCGAGGGAAACGAGCCGTCCGCGCCGCGCTTTCCGGCCGGGATGCCGGTCAATATCTCCATGGCCTCCTCGATGCGGCGCACGGGGAAGATGTGGAACTGGCCCCGGGCCACAGCCTCCACCACCTCCTCGGGCAGCATGAGGTTGTCCACATTGTCTGCGGGCAAAAGCACGCCCTGTTCGCCCGTGAGCCCCCGCCTGCGGCATACGGCGAAAAACCCCTCGATCTTCTCGTTGACCCCGCCCACGGCCAAAATGGCCCCGGACTGGGACACGGCCCCGGTGAAGGCGTAGCACAGCCGGATGGGCCGCTCGGCCAAGGCCGACAGAAGCGCCGCCAACTCCGCGCCCGAGGCCGAATCCCCCTCCACCTCGGCGTAGCTCTGCTCGAAGCACAGCGATCCGGTGAGCACCAAGGGCTTGTCCTGGGCGAACCGGCCCAGCAGATAGCTTTTGAGGATCATCATGCCCTTGGTGTGGATGGGGCCGCCAAGCTCGGCCTCGCGCTCCAGATCCATGATGCCGCCGTGGCCCACGCCCACGGTGCAGGCGATCTGGTGCGGCAGCCCGAAGGCGTGGTCCCCGATCATGCGCACGGACAGGCCGTTGGCCCGGCCCACGGCCATGCCCGAGGTGGCCACCTTGAGCATCTCCCGGTCGTATTCGGCCAGGTATTCCTCCTCGAAGAGGTCGGCCCGGAAATCCCGGGCCGTCACCGCCCGGGCCAGATGGCCCCGCTCCACGCAGGTCGCCCCGGCCATGCGGGCCAGGGCCTCGGCCTCGATCATCAGCTCCCGCAGCAGCGGAATTTTCAGCGACAGCTTGGCCTGGTCCTCGGCCAGGTGCGAGGCGTGGTCCACCAGGGCGGCCAGGGCGTCGCGGGAAAACGGCATAAGCCCGGCGTCACGGATGACCCGGCAAAGCAGGGAGACCAGGATGGCCGTATTCTCCGGGGTGCGGCGCATGGTGTCCTGGAGGTGGGCCTTGAGTTTGAAAAGTTTCTGGAAGCGTTCGTCGGTGTACAAAAGCAGTTCGTAGGTCTCGTCCAGGCCCACCAGGATGATTTTGACGTCGAGCTGCACGGGTTCGGGCTCGATGGTCCGGGTCCGGGCGTGCTCGGCGCCCTCGGAGGGGTCTTCCACCCGGGCCTGGCCCGAGCGCAGGGCGCGCAAAAGCCCCTCCCAGGCCGTGGGGTTTTGCACCAGATCCTCCACCTTGACGATGAGGAAGCCGCCCCCGGCCCGGTGCAGGGAACCGGCCTTGACCAGGGTGAAATCCGTATACAGCGCGCCAAGCTCGGATTCGCGCTCGATGCAGCCCATGAGGTTGAAATAGGTGGGGTGGTCCTCCACGATGACCGGCGCGCCGGTGGTCTGGGAGTTGTCCACGAAGAGATTGATCTCGTAGCGGTAGAAGATGTCGTCCAAGGGCACGCCGTCGGGACCGGAAAGGCCGCTGTGGCCGCCATGTCCCGGCGGGGGCGTGGGAGACGATCCGCCCGGTCCCCCTGCGGCGGCCAGGGCGTCCAGATTGTCCAGGATGTCCTCGCGCATGGCCTTGAAATGGCCGGAAAGGGCCTCGTTGGCCCCGAATTCGTCGAAAAGGGGGGCCAGCCTGGCGTCGAGAACCTCCGAGGCGGTCTCCCGGTCCAGGCTTTTTTCCTGGTCCCGCAGGCCTTTCTCCTCGCGGGTGATGCGCCGCAGATATTCCCCCATCTCTTCCAGAAGGCGGTCGCCCCGGCCCTTGAGCTCCTTTTTGAGATCCGGGTCCAGGTGCTCGAACTCCTCGTCGCTGACCACCTTGCCTTCCAACAGCGGATACAGGGTCAAGGCCCCCTGGTCGTCCAGGGCCAGGGAAAAACCCTCGTCCTTGGCCCGGGCCTCCATGTCCGCATACAACTCGTCGCGGCCGGTGTTGAACCCCCGCAACAAGGTCTGGCGTTTGGCCAGATAGGCCTCGCGTTCGAAATGGGCCGGTATCTCGTCCCGCACGTCGGCCACGGCCTTGGCCATGGCCGATTTCAGCCTGCGGCCCTGTCCGGCCGGAAGGCGGATGATCCAGGGCCGGTCGGGATCCTCGAAATTGTGGACGTAGATCAGGTCGGGAGGCGGGCTGCCGCCTGCCGCCGCCGGGTCTAGGAAGCATCTGGCGAAATAGGTGCGGCCCAGATGCGGATCGCCGGCCAGATAGACGTTGTATTCGCGGCTTTTGATGGCCAGGGCCATTTCCATGGCCGAGTGGGCCCGGGGCTGGATCTTGGCCAGGGCCTCGGGATCCTCGGGGATGTCCCGGCTGTCCTGGGCCGGGATGGAGGCCGGATCGCACGCCGTGCGCAGCCGAGAGGGGGAAAGGGGGATGGTCATGGATGCTCGTTGTGGTTGGGTGTGGATCAAGCTGGCCCGGCCAGGCCGCGCCGGGGGGGCGAAAAACCGCCCCGTGACTGCGTTTCCAAACATACGGCCTTCCGTGCGGGTTGTCACCCTCGGTCACGGGGAAAGGCGGCGTCCGTGCGCCGGGGGCATTCCGGAAACGGGGCCAGGGGCAGGCGTCCGCCCAGGTCGATGCCCTCCGGGCCGCACCCGGCCCGCACGGCCCACATGGCCACCCCGGCGCCTGCGGCCTGCCAAAACAGGTCCGCGTATTCCGGGTCGATGATTCCGGCCGGGCCGAAGCAGGCCCCGTCGGGGCGCTGCACCAAAAAAAGACAGGCCGCCCGGGTTCCGGTCGTCCGACCCTCCAGGGCCACCCGGGCAAGCTCCACCAGATGCTTTCTCCCACGCGTCGTGGCCGCGTCCGGGAACAGGGCCGCCTGGTCCTCGACCATGGTCACGTTTTTGGTCTCCACCAGAAGCGTCCCGGCCGGGCCGCTGAGGCGGGCGTCCAGGCGTCCCCCGGCAAAGGCCGGTTCCGGCTCCAGGCGGTCGTAGGACGCGTCCGCCGCATCGCCCGTGATCTCGGGCAGCCGCCCGGCCCGAAAGGCCGCCGCCAGAAGCCGGTTGGGCGTCAGGGTGTTGACCCCCACCCAGAATCCGCCGGAAAAGGTCGGCATCCACACCATTTCCAGGGTGTGGGGCAGCTTGCGGGCGGGGTTGCCGCTGACGGACAGCAGCACGGGAGAACCGGGCCGCAGTAAGCCCAGCATGCTGCCGGTGTTGTTGGTGTGGGCCGTAAACGGCCCGTGGTCTCCGACGACGTCCACCAGAAAGCGCAGGCGCCGCCGCACCAGCCGGGCCCGGACGAGCCCGCCCGGAAAAACCATGAGCGGCGTGGTCGCCGTGGCGGGTGATGAATTTACCTTTTCCGAGTATTCCACTACAAAGACGCCCGTGCCGCCGTTTTGTCCGGCCGCTGCCGTATTTCCCGCAAACCTCGACCTTTGGGGATGCCCGTCATGCTCACCGCCCTGCGCCTTTTATGCGTCAAGCCTTCGGCCACCTTGGCCATGAGCGCCAAAGCCAAGGAAATGAAGGCCGCCGGCCGCCGGGTCTTGGACCTGTCCGCCGGGGAGCCGGATTTCCCCACCCCAAGCCACGTCAAAGACGCGGCCAAGGCCGCCCTGGACGCCGATTTCACCCGGTACACCGCCGTGCCCGGCATCCCCGAGGCGCGGGCCGCCGTGGCCGGATATTTCAAAAAATTTCGCGGGGTGAGCGCGCCTGCCGAGGCCGCCATCATCACCAACGGCGGCAAGCAGGCCCTCTACAACATGATCCAGGCCTACGTGAACCCCGGCGACGAGGTGCTCATTCCCGCCCCCTACTGGGTCAGCTATCCGGACATGGTGCGCCTGGCCGGGGCCGAACCGGCCTTTGTGCCCACCACGGCCGAAAGCGGCTTCAAGATCACCGTGGAGGCCCTGGAAAAGGCCCGCACCCCGAAAACCACCATGCTCATCGTCAATTCCCCGTCCAACCCCACGGGCTGCCATCACACCCAGGCGGAGCTGGACGCCATCGCGACGTGGGCCTTTTCGCGCGGCGTCTTCGTCCTGTCCGACGAGATCTACGACCAATTGGTCTACGAACCCGCCCAGCCCGCCAGCATGGCCGGGTGGTGGGAAAGAAAACCAGAGATGGTGGGCATCGTCAACGGCCTGGCCAAAAGCTTTTCCATGACCGGCTGGCGCGTGGGCTACGCCCTGGCCCACCCGGACCTCATAAAGGCCATGAGCAAGCTCCAGGGACAGTCCACCTCCAACGTCTGCTCCTTCGTGCAAAAGGCCGCCGTGGCCGCCTTAAACGGCCCCTTCGACGCCGTTTTCGCCATGCGCGCGGCCTTTCATCGCCGCCGCGACCTGGCCCTGGCCATCATCAAGACCTGGGAGCGGGCCGTGTGTTCCACCCCCCAGGGCGCGTTCTACCTCTTTCCCGACCTGTCGGGGTATTTCACCCCCGAGGCCCCGGACAGCACGGCCCTTTGCGCCAGGATCATGGAGGCCACGGGCGTGGTCACCGTGCCCGGCGCGGCCTTTGGCGACGACGCCTGCCTGCGTCTGTCCTACGCCACGGACGAGAAAAGCCTCACCGAGGCCCTGACGCTCATGGGCGGGGTGCTCAAGGGATAGGCCCGTCCCGGGCCGCCCCCGGAAGGGGAGGCGCTTTGGGCCGCCACTCGGCGGCGGATGTGGGCGGACGGCGGATCCTCCGGGCCGCCTCCCCCGACCGTCAGACCCGGCCGCCGCCTGCGGCCGAAGGAGCCCCCTTGGACAAAAAACCCGCCAAGGACATGGAACAGTCCCTGGGACTGGTCAAGTTCATCTCCTGGAGTTCTTTGGCGTTTATCCTGCTCATCAACCTCTTTCTGTCCATCTTCCTGTCCAACTACGGCCGACAGGAGGTGCTCTCCAAGCAGAAGGAGTTCGCCAGGCTTCTGGCCGAAAACCTGAACCACCAGATCTATCAGCGGTTCACCCTGCCCACGGTGTTGGGCTTTGGCCGGGTGGAGCTGCAACAGCCCGCCCAGTACGAGCAGCTCGAAAAGGTCATCACCTCCACCATCCACAGCTTCCACGTCATGGAGCTGCGCATCTACGACTTCGACAAGCGCATCTCCTACGCCACGGAAAAAGACCTGATCGGCCAGACCGGCTACACAGGCGAGGCCGTGGTGGAGGCCCTGGACAACGGCAAAAGCGACTTCCAGGTGTTAAGCCGCACCGGGGCCCTGGGCGGCATCCTGGACTTCACCCCCCAGCCCGGGGCGGTCATCCTGCGCACCATCTACCCCCTGCGCACCGAGCGGCCCATGTCTTCCGGGGCCCCGGCCGGGGTCATCATGGGGGTTTTGGAGATCACCCAGGACATCACCGAAGACTACCAGAAGGTGGTCAATTTCCAGCGCATCATCATCCTCTCCGCCGTGGCCTCCTCCCTGGCCCTGTACATGGCGTTGAGCGTGATCATGCGCCGGGCCGGACGCATCAACGCCCAGCGCATCCAGGAACGCGAGATGCTCGAGCGCGAGTTGCAACAGCAGGAGAAGCTGGCCGGCATGGGCCGGGTGGTGGCGGGCATCGCCCACGAGATCCGCAATCCCCTGGGCATCATCCGCAGCAGCGCCGAGCTTTTGCTCAAAAAGGCCGAAAAGACCGGCGACCCCACAAGCCGCATTCTGGCCGCCATTTTCGAGGAATCCAAACGGTTGAGCAAAACCGTGGGCGATTTTCTGGACTACGCCCGGCCCAAGACCCCGCGCCAGGAGGATGTCGACCTGGCCCTGATCCTAGATCAGGTGCTGGCTTTTCTGGAGTCCAAGTGCGAGGAACACGGCGTGGCCGTCATCCGCGACTACGCCAAGGGCATGGTCATCCGGGGCGACAAGGATCTGCTGTACCGGGCGGTCTACAACATCGTGGGCAACGCCCTGGACGCCATGGTCATGGCCCCGGCCCAAAACGGCCCGCCGGACGGGCATCGCCTGGAGATCCGCCTGACCGCCGATCCCAACGGGGTGCTTTTGGCCATCGCCGACACCGGCCCGGGGTTCGACCCCAGCCACAAGGACAAGGCCCCGGACCCGTTTTTCACCACCAAGGACACGGGCACCGGGCTTGGCCTGGCCATCGTCAAAAACATCCTGGAAAGCCATAACGCCACGCTCACCCTGGACAACGCCGAGGGCGGCGGGGCCCGGGTGGAGATGCGGTTTCCCGCCGCCTGACGGCCGGTCCTGGCGCGAATCCCGCGACGGGCGCAGCCCCGGGGCGGGTGTTGCCCAAACGGCGGGGATTTGAAAAAATCAGGCCGCTTTCGAGTTGCAGTCGGACAAGGAGACGGATGACATGCCGAGCCAGATACTGATCCTCGACGACGAGAAAAACTACCTGCTGATCCTCGACGCCATGCTCACGGACGCGGGCTATGCCGTGACCCCCCTGGACGATCCGGAGACCGGGCTGGCCTACCTGGAGGAGTCCGAGGTGGACGTGGTGATCACGGACATGAAGATGCCCAAGGTCACCGGGCAGCAGGTGCTGGAATTCGTCAAAAAAAACTACGCCCACGTGCCGGTGATCATCATGACCGCCTTCGGCAGCATCGAGGGCGCGGTGGAGGCCATGCGCTACGGGGCCTTCGACTACATCGCCAAGCCCTTCGCCAACGACGAGCTGCTTTTGACCGTGGACAAGGCGGCCCGTTTCGCCGCAGCCCAGCGCGAGAACATCATGCTGCGCCAAAGCCTGGAGGACCGCTATTCCCAGCACCAGATCATCGGCCGGGGCAAGGCCATGACCCGGGTGCTGGAACTGGTGACCAAGGCCGCGCCGTCCAAGAGCACGGTGCTCATCACCGGCGAGTCGGGCACGGGCAAGGAGCTCATCGCCAAGGCCATCCACTACGCCTCGCCGCGCAAGGCGGGGGCGTTCGTCTCGGTCAACTGCATGGCCTTAAGCTCCGGGGTGCTGGAGAGCGAGCTTTTCGGGCACGAGAAGGGGTCGTTCACCGGGGCCGTGGCCCGCAAGCGGGGCCGCTTCGAGATGGCCCACGAGGGCACCATTTTTTTAGACGAAATCGGGGAGCTCTCGGCGGACCTCCAGGTCAAGCTGCTTCGCGTGCTTCAGGAGCGCAAGATCGAGCGGGTGGGCGGGTCCGAGACCATCGAGGTGGACATCCGGGTGCTGGCCGCCACCAACAAAAACCTGGAAGAGGCCGTGGCCGCCGGGGAGTTCCGGGAGGATCTGTTCTACCGCTTAAACGTGGTGCGTCTGGACATGCCCCCCCTGCGCGAGCGCCGGGAGGACATCCCCATCCTGGCGGCCCACTTCCTGGAGCGCTACGCGGCGGAAAACAACAAGCCCTTCAAGGGCTTTTCCCCCGAGGCCATCGACTACCTCACGGCCTACGAATGGCCGGGCAACGTGCGCCAGCTGCAAAACGTCATCGAACGCTGCGTGGTGCTGTCCTCGGGGGAGGTCATCGGCGTGGAGGATCTGCCGCTGGAGATCAAGGACGAGGAGTCGCAGTACAAAAGCGCCGTGGACCTTTTGCCGGTGCGCATCAACCTCAACGAGACCCTGGAGAAGATCGAACTGGCCCTGGTCAGGCGGGCCCTGGCCCGTTCCAATTTCGTGCAGGTCAAGGCCGCCGAGATGCTGGGGCTCTCCAAGAGCCTGTTGCAGTACAAGCTTAAAAAATACAAGCTGACGGGGCATTAGACGGTTCGGGCGGGGGTACGCCCGGCGCCGGGAGGAGAGGGGAATGAACAAGAAAATATCGCTCGCGCTTTCCGCAGGGCTCTTCCTGCTCGGGTGCGGCGGCAAGACGTATTATGAAAGCGCCGACAAATCGAAAAACGAAACGGAACGTGAGCACATGGAGTGCGAATACGAGGCCGAGAAGGCCACGGCCTCGGTGGTGGACAGCGACGAGCGCCGGGAACGCATCGATTCCCTGGTGGACAAATGCATGCGGCTCAAAGGCTACCAGCCCGAGTAACGCCGCAGCCCTGACGGGAAGGCGGCCTTTTCCCCAAAAAAATGCGTGAAGGGACGTCTGCCCGTCGAGCGGTTCGGGAGGCCGAGCGAGGCCAAGGCGGCGCCGCCGCCGCACGGCCGCCCGGGGGATTGTGGACCAGGCGCAAAAAGCATAGAGGACGAGGAAGGGAATTTTGATCATGAACGCATCTTTCATCCTGTCGCCGTCGCTTTTGTCCGCCGACTTCGGGCGGTTCGCCGACGAGCTCGCCGCCCTGGAAGACGCCGGGGCGGCCTGGGCCCATCTCGATGTCATGGACGGCCATTTCGTCCCCAACATCACCTTCGGCCCGCCCATCATCAAGCGCCTGCGCCAGAAAAGCCGCCTGTTTTTCGACACCCACCTCATGATCGAACGGCCCGAACGCTACCTGGCCGAATTTCGCGACGCCGGGGCCGATCTCATCTGCGTCCATGCCGAATCCACGGTCCACCTGGAGCGGGCCTGCGCCGAGATCGCCCGCCTTGGGGCCAAGCCCGCCGTGGCCCTCAATCCGGCCACGCCCCTGTCAGCCGTGGAATACCTCCTGCCCCAGCTTTTCATGGTGCTCCTTATGAGCGTCAACCCCGGTTTCGGGGGCCAATCCTTCCTCCCCTTCTGTCTGGACAAGGTCCGCGACCTGCGGGCCATGATCGACGCCCGGGGCCTGTCCACCCATATCCAGGTGGACGGCGGGGTCACCCCGGAAAACACGCCCGCGCTTGTGGCCGCCGGAGCCGACATCCTGGTCTCCGGGTCGGCCTTTTTCGGCCATCCTCCCTACGGGGAGCGGTTAAGGACGTTCCATGAAGCGGCGCGACAAGGATCGGCCTGAGGCCCTCGACAGGGATCAGCCATCTTCTCCTTCCTCGGGACATGGCCATGAGGCGGCTGCTGCGGCCGGTCCTTCGGGCCAACCCCCATCCGCCCCCCCCGTGGTCCCGGTCCCCCGGAAAGGCCTGGCGATTAAACCGCCGGCCAACTACTTTCCTGGTGATGACCCAAGCCGTGAGCCGCTGATG
>NZ_JAZHDB010000173.1:0-2809 GCF_036584575.1 Desulfolutivibrio sp. | reverse complement strand
CGGCCTCGGCCAACTCCCCGTTTTGCAGCTCGGCCGTGAGCACGGGCTTGCCCGTAGGGTTGATACGCTCGCCGATGACCGCCAGGGGATGGCCGCCGCCCACAGCCACGGTACGCGCCCGGGAGGTGACGGCCATGGACGCCGCGTCGGCCTCGGGGCGCCGCCAGGGGCGTCCGGCCACGGCCCGGGCCAGGGCCGCGATGTGGGCCGGGGTGGTGCCGCAGCAGCCGCACAAGACCTTGGCCCCGAGCTCCACGAACTTCGCGGTCTCGGCGGCGAACTCCTCGGGGCCCATGGGAAACACGGTGCGGCCGTCCTCCAGGCGGGGCAGCCCGGCGTTGGGCTTGACCAGAAAGGGCATGGAGGCCCGGGGCAGCCACTGGCGCACCACGTCCATCATGCCCGCCGGGCCCAGGCCGCAGTTGACGCCGATCAGATCAACGCCCAGATTGCGCATGGTGTCGGCAAACACCAGGGGAGGCGTGCCGGTCAGCGAGGCCGCGCCCTCGAAGGTCATGCTCACGGCCACGGGCAGGTCGCAGACCTCGTGGCAGGCCAGGACCATGGCCTTGGCCTCGGCCAGGTCGAAATGGGTCTCGGCGATGAGCAGGTCCGCCCCGCCCTGGACTAGCCCGCGCACCTGTTCGGCAAAGGCGTCCACCAGATCGCGCAGGGTCAGCTTGCCCATGGGCTGGACGAATTTGCCCGTGGGGCCGATGCTTCCGGCCACCAGCACATGGTCCCCGGCGGCCTCCCGGGCGATTTCGGCCATGCGGCGGTTGACGGCCGTCACGTCCGTACCCGACGGCAGTTTGAAGCGGGAGCCGCCGAAGGTGTTGCTGGTGACGGCGTGGGCCCCGGCCCGGATGTAATCCTGGTGCGAGGTTTTGACGGCCTCGGGGTTGTCCAGGCCGAAAAGTTCCGGGGACTGGCCCGGGGGGAGCCCGCGCTGTTGCAGGAGGGTTCCCGTGGCCCCGTCGAAAATGAGGATGTCTCCGGACGAAAGCGCCCGTCTGGCTCTGTTCATGGGATATCCTTGGGCTTGTCGGCCGGGATCGCCCACCGGCCGGGAAATGACGCGCATCCGACCGGCGTCGGAGGCGAAACGCGCTTTCGTCTACTGAAAAACATTGAAAAGGACAAACAAAAACTCTATGCTCGTCAAGTGGCTAAGCCGCCTCTACCCAAAGTCCCTGTCCTCCCGGCGCCCCCACGGACCAACGGTTTGCTCGTATCCCGCGAGCCGCCCTTTTTTTCGCCAAAGATGAAGACGACACACGAAGATATTAACGACGCCGCCGCCCAGTCCGAACCGTCCATCCCCGTTGAAAGCGAGGATGCGGAGGAACTGTTGCTGGAGCCAGGCGACCCCGACGAGCCGGACGAATCGCCCGGCCTTTCGGGCGATGTGGAGGTGGATTCGGCCCATCTGCCTGCGCCCCTGGATTTCAAGCGCACGGGCATGGCCACCCGCGATCCCCTCCAGCTCTATCTGCGCGAGATCAGCAAATTTCCCATGCTGGCCCAGGACGAGGAATTCGACCTGGCCCGCAAGGTCCGTGACCAGGGCGACCAGGACGCCGCCTTTCGGCTGGTGTCTTCGCATCTGCGGCTGGTGGTCAAGATCGCCATGGATTTTCAGCGCCGCTGGATGCAAAACGTCCTGGACCTGATCCAGGAAGGCAACGTGGGGCTGATGCGCGCGGTCAAGAAATACGACCCGGAAAAGGGCATCAAGTTCTCCTACTACGCCGCCTACTGGATCAAGGCCTACATCCTCAAATACATCATGGACAACTGGCGGCTGGTCAAGATCGGGACCACCCAGGCCCAGCGCAAGCTGTTCTACAATTTGAACAAGGAACGCCAGCGCCTCCAGACCATGGGGTTTACGCCCAGCACCTCGAAGCTCTCGGAAAGCTTAAACGTCAGCGAGTCGGAAATTCTGGAGATGGAGCAGCGCCTAAGCGGCAACGACATGTCCCTGGACGTGTCCATCGGGGAGGACTCCTCGGCCTCGCGCATCGACTTCCTGCCCGCCCTGACCCCTGGCATCGAAGAAATGCTGGCCGACGACGAGATCTCGCGCCAACTTGAAAAACACATTGCGACCATCCGGCCCAGGCTGTCCGACAAGGAGCGCGATCTGCTTGAAAACCGCATCCTGTCGGATTCGCCCTTGACGCTGCGGGAAATCGGGGCCAAATACGGCATCACCCGGGAACGGGTGCGCCAGATCGAGTCCAGGCTGCTCGAGAAGCTCAAAGAGCATCTCTCGAACAAGATCGAGGATTTTTCCGCAGACTGGATCAAGAAATACGATTAGCGTTTTTGTGTGCATGGCGCACGTTGCACCGCGCAAGCGGTCCTTGGGGGCTGGCCACAAGCCTCCGGCACCACAAACCCGACACGGCCATGCCGGATGACCCCCGGACCTTCTCCATGCGATATCGCTTCCATTTCCTGTTCGTTCTGGCGCTTTTGCCGTGCCTGATAAGCAACTCCTGCTCGCCCAAAACGCCAGGTCTGCCGGGGATGTCTGCCAAAGAGCTGTCGCCGCGCGCCGCTGCGGACTATTATTTTCTGATCTTCCAGGATCTCCTGCGCGCCGGGGACCGGGACCAGGCCGCCACCGTGCTGGCCACCCTGGCGAAGCTGTCGCCCACGCCACAAATCCTTCTGGATCTTGCCAATCTGCAATGGGGCGCCAACCAGCGCGATGCGGCCATCGTGGTCCTTGAAGATGCGACGCGACAATTCCCCGAGGAAAAACAGATCGCCTTCTATCTGGCCAGCGCCTACCAGATGC
>NZ_JAZHDB010000172.1:0-2819 GCF_036584575.1 Desulfolutivibrio sp. | reverse complement strand
AGGCGCGTGATCCGGCCAGCCCCTTGAGGTAGCGGGGAACGGCCGTGCGCATCTTGAGCAGGCCCCGGGCCGAGGGGGCCATGGCCCGGACCAGGGCGGCATGCCTGCGGATCAGGGCGGCCATGTCCGGGCCGGTCGGCGGGGGCAGGGGACGGCCGTCCAAAAGGCTGCGCAGGCGGGCGAAAATGGTCGGATCGGCCAGGGCCCCCCGGGCGAACATGACCCCGGCCGCCCCGGTTTGCTTCAGGCAGGCCGCGCCGTCTTCGGCGGTCCACAGGTCGCCGCTGGCCATGACCGGGATGGGGACGGCCGAGGCCAGGGCGGCGATGGCCGACCACTCCGAACGGCCGGCATAGCCCTGGGAGGCGAAGCGGGGATGCAGGGTCAGCCAGGAGACCCCGGCCCCGGCCAGCCGTCGCCCCACGTCCAGGCAGACCTGGCGCGGCGGGGCGACCCCCAGGCGCAGTTTCACCCCGACCAGGGGATTGTCCCCGGGCAGGGCCTCGCGGGCGGCCTTGACCATGGCCCGGGCCACGGCCACGAGCAGGTCCGGATCGCCCAAAAGCGCCGCCCCGGCCCCGGACTTGGCCACCTTGGGAACCGGACACCCGGCGTTTAGGTCGAAATGGCGGAAACCCCGCCCGGCCAGCCAGGCCACGGCCCGGGCCGCATAGTCCGGCTCGGCCCCAAATATCTGGGCCACCAGGGGGGCGTCCCCGGGACAGGTGTCCAAGAGCCGGGCCGTGCCCGGGGAGCCGAAAAAAAGTCCCTTGGCGCTTATCATCTCGGTCACGGCGGCGGCGCAGCCGTTTTCCCGGCACAGCATGCGGAAGGCCAGGTCGCTGAATCCGGCCATGGGCGCCAGCCAGGGCGTTTTCGGAGAGAAGGGCGGGGCGGGGGAGGGCGTGTCCATGCGTGGGCTGTGTCTGTCCTTTGCGGTGTGGTGCGCCCCGGAAAAGGGGAGGGCGGTCAATGGGAAGTTTTTCCCATAAACAGGGTTTGCTTGACCTGCAAGGGGGATTTTTTTAGCCTCCCACTCTTACCCTGCGCCGCAGGATGGCTCCGATTCCCGGAGTCTGGCCCCAGCCCGGGGCACGGCAGGAAAAACGAGGTGGGAGATGGGGATTCAGACGGATTTGATCTGGTTTGACGGCAAACTGGTTCCGTGGAACGAGGCCCAGGTCCATGTCATGACGCACACCCTGCACTACGGCGTGGGCGTGTTCGAGGGCATCCGGGCCTATAAGACCGTAAACGGCGGCTCGGCGGTGTTCCGCCTCAAGGAGCATGTGGACCGCCTCTTCGGCTCGGCCAAGATCGTGGGCATGTCCATTCCGTATTCCCAGGACGAGATCGTCACGGCCATCCTGGACACCTTAAAGGCCAACAAGCTGGCCGAAGGCTACATCCGGCCCCTGGCGTTCATCGGCACGGGCCAGGCCATGGGCGTACACCCGGGGAAAAATCCCATCCAGGTGGCCATCGCCGTGTGGCCCTGGGGCGCGTATCTTGGCGCGGAGGCCCTGGAGAAGGGCATCCGCATCTGTACCTCAAGCTACACCCGCCACCATGTCAACGTCATGATGACCAAGGCCAAGGCCTGCGGAAACTACGTCAATTCCGTCCTGGCCAAGACCGAGGCCATCGCCGACGGCTACGACGAGGCCCTTCTGCTCGACCCCACGGGATTTGTTTCCGAGGGTTCCGGGGAGAACGTGTTCATCGTCAAAAAAGGGATCATCAAGACCCCGCCCCTGACCTCCATCCTGGCCGGGATCACCCGGGACAGCCTGATCGCCGTGGCCCGGGATCTGGGGTATGAGGTGGTGGAGCAGCTTTTCACCCGCGACGAGGTCTATGTCAGCGACGAGGCCTTTTTCTCCGGCACCGCCGCCGAGATCACCCCCATCCGCGAGTTGGATCGCCGGGTCATCGGTGCGGGCAAGGCCGGGCCGGTGACCAAGAAGCTTCAGACCGAGTTTTTCAAGGTCGTCAAGGGCGAGAACCCCAAATACGCCGCCTGGCTCGATGGCTACAGCCTGTAGGATCACTTTGGAAGGAGTGGGGCGCGCCCCACTCCTTTTTTCCCCGTACGGAGCGGCATGTCCACCACGAGTCTGACCACCAAATACCGTCCGCAGCGCTTCGGCGAGGTCGCGGGCCAGGAGGCGGTGAAGCGCATCCTGTCCCGGGCCGCCGCCGAGGACCGCGTTGCGCCCGCGTATCTTTTCAGCGGCACGCGCGGGGTGGGCAAGACCACCCTGGCCCGGGTGTTCGCCAAGGCGCTCAACTGCGAACGGGGCCCGGCCGCCGAACCATGCAACGAATGCCTGCAATGTCGGCAGATCACGGCGGGCATCTCCCCGGACGTGGTGGAGATCGACGCCGCCACCCACGGCGGGGTGGACGAGGCCAGACGCCTCAAGGAGGACGTGGGCTATTCGCCGCTGCAAAGCCGCTACAAGGTGTTCATCATCGACGAAGCCCACATGCTCTCCAAGGCGGCCTTCAACGCCCTGCTCAAAACCCTGGAAGAGCCGCCGGGACGGGTGACGTTTATTCTGGCCACCACCGAGCCCCACAAATTTCCGGCCACCATCGTCAGCCGCTGCCAGCACTACCTGTTCAAGCGCATGACCCAGGCCGAACTGGACGCCCATCTGCGGGGCATCCTGGAACGTGAGGGCCTTGCCTTCGAACCCTCGGCCGTGGCGCTCATCGCCCGGCGCGGGGCGGGCAGCGTGCGCGACAGCATGTCGCTTCTGGGCCAGGTTCTGGCCCTGGGCGGCGAGGGCCTGACCGAGGCCGACGCCCGGGGA
>NZ_JAZHDB010000171.1:0-15156 GCF_036584575.1 Desulfolutivibrio sp. | reverse complement strand
TCAGCACTCGGGTGACGGCCCGCTTGACCAGTCCCTTGGCCTCCCGGGGGTCCTCAATCTGGTCGCAGATGGCGATCTTGTAGCCCTTGTCGAGCAGCTGGCTCGGCCGGGGGGGAAGGGCGTTTTTTCATGAGGGCCTTCCGTGGACGGAATAAGGGTTTGCGGGGCGCGTCCTTTTCATGGTGCGGCCCCGGCCAGACGCAGGAGCACGTCCGGCCACCAGAATAGGGCCAGCACGAGAAGGGCCGTGACCACCGGCGGGACCACGCACCACAGCGGGGCCTCGCGCATCCCGGCGGCCGGGGTCTTCGTGTTGCGGCGCTTCTTGTGGCCGGCCTGGGCCGGGTCGTCCGGGGCCTGGCCGAAAAAGGCCCGGATGATCACCGGTAAAAAATACGCGGCGCTCAAAAGCGAGCTGACGCACAGGGCCGCCACCACCCCATAGCGGGAGGTCTCGGCTGCGGCCAGCAGGATCTGCCATTTGCTCACGAAGCCTGCCGTGAGCGGCACGCCGATGATGGACAAGGCCCCCACGGCGAAGGCCGCGAAGGTGATCGGCATGCGCCGTCCCAGGCCCCCCATGCGGCTGACGTATTTTTCCCCCGTGGCCACGAAGATGGCCCCGGCGCAAAAAAACAGCGTGATTTTGCCGCAGGCGTGCATGGCGATGTGCAAAAGCCCCCCCACGTCCCCCCGGGGGGTGAGAAGCGCCGCGCCAAGAACCACATAGGCCAGTTGGCCTATGGTGGAATAGGCCAGCCGCCGTTTCAGGCCGTCCTGGGTCAGGGCCACCACCGAGGCCGCGATCATGGTGAACACGCACACCCACACCAGAATGTCTCCCAGATGCAGGGTCGCCAGATAATCGGTTCCCAGGATGCCGGTGACGGCCCGGTAGACGGAAAACACGCCCACCTTGACCACGGCCACGGCGTGAAGGAGCGCCGACACCGGGGTGGGGGCCACCATGGCCGCCGGGAGCCAGGCGTGCATGGGCATGACCGCCGCCTTGGCGAACCCGAAGACGAAGGCGAACAGCAGGCAGCCCACGGCCAGGGCGCCCAGACCCGGGGGCAGCACCCCGCCGGGGGTGAAGGCCAGGGTTCCCGAGAGGTCGTACACGGCGATCATGGCCGGCAGGGCCAGGGCGATGGAGCCGCCCAGGATGTAGGTGAGATAGCGCCGCCCTGAGGCCGCCGCCTCGGCGTCCTGGTGGTGGGTGACCAGGGGATAGGTGGCCAGGGAGAGGATCTCGTAAAAGAGGTAGAGGGTGAACAGGTTGCCGGACAGGGCCACCCCCAGGGCGGCGCTCACGGACACGGCGAAAAAGACGAAATAGCGGGTCTGGGCGTGCTCGGTGAGCCCGCGCATGTAGCCCACGGAATAGATGGAGGTGATGATCCACAAAAATGAGGCCACCAGAGCGAAGAGGAGCCCTGGCCCGTCCACGGCGAAGGCCAGGGAGGCCCCCGGCAGGATCTGGGCCGCCACGTATTCCACCCGGTTCCCGGCCAGGACGGCGGGCAGCATGGTCACCACCAGCAGGAAGCTGGTCACGGCGGCCAGAAAGGTCCAGGCCTCGCGCCGGTTGGGGGAAGCGGCCGCGCCCGCCAGGACCATGCCCGGAATGGCGCACAGCGGCGCAATCACGGCCAGAAGGGGCGCGACGGAGCCGAATGCGGGCAGCACGGCGGCGGCGGAGGCGATGACGGAGGTATCCATGGTCGCGAAACGTCCTTTATCCCAGTCCCGGGGGCAACACCGCGTTGACCGCCAGCCGCACGATATTCCCGGTCAGAAGTCCCATGACCACCAGGCCTGCGGCGACGACGACCAGGGGCGCCAGTCGGGCGGGCGGCATCTCGTCGCAAAAAAGCGGGATGGGCTCGGGATGGGCCGGGGCGGCTTCCCCATGTGGGGCGGCCTGGCCGGTGTGGGCGGGGGGGGCGCCGAAAAAGCCGATCTCGAAGATGCGGAAAAAAAGCACGGCGTTGACCAGGCTGGAAATCACCAACGCCCCGGCAAAGGCGTAGCTTCCGGCCTCGAAGGCTCCGGAGAGCAGATACCATTTGCTGAAAAACCCGCAAAAGGGCGGCACGCCGATTATGGACAGCCCGCCCATGACCAGGGCCGCAGCGGTCACGGGCATGCGCCGGAAAAGCCCCCCCATGTCGGAAAACCGTCCCCCCGTGCCCCGCTCCACGTTGGACGCGGCCAAAAACAGGCACAGGGTCATGATGAGGTCGGCGAAGATGTGGTAGATGGTCCCGGTCAGGCCCGCCCGGTTGCCCAAAAATGCCCCGCCCACCATGTAGCCGACCTCGGACAAAAGGATGAAGCACAACATCTTGCGTAGCGACCGTTGGGCCAGGGCGCAGAAGGAGCCGTAGAGGACGGCCGCCGTGGCCAGAACGAGGACCAGGGTGTTTATGGCCGGGAGGGACCAGGCGGTCTGGGGCGTGAAGACGGAAAGGATCATGCGGACCAGGACGTAGGCCATGACCTTGGTGGTCAGGGGGGCCACCAGGGCCGCGGCCGGGGCGGCGGAAAAGGAATAGGCCGCCGGGAGCCAGGAATGGAACGGGAAAAGGCCCATCTTGACGAAGAGTCCGGCCAGGATGACGCCCCAGGCCGCGGCCAGGGCCGTCGACCCGGACAGGCCGCCCGGCGCCAGTCGGCCGATGATGCCCGAAAGGTCGGCCATGTTGAGGGAGCCGGTCATGATGTACAGGTAGCCCATGCCCAGGAGATACAACGAGGCCCCGAGCGACCCCACGAAGAGGTAGTTGAGGCTGGAGAGCATGGCCCGTTCCCGGCCCTGGGCCAGGATGGCGTAGCCGCTTAAGGCCGCGACCTCGATGAGCACGTAGAGGTTGAAGGCGTCGCCGGTGATGACGATGCCCATGTGCCCGGCCACGGCCAGCAGGTACAGGGCGAAAAAGGCTGAATTTTTTAGGGGATAGCTGGTCTCAATCTCGGCCTTGGAGGCCAGGAAGGTGCACAGCGCCGCCCCGGAGACAAAGGCCAGCATGAGCGCCGACAGGGGGTCGGCCACATAGGAGATGCCGATGGGCGGCGGCCAGCCGCCCACGAAGTAGACGGCCGTGCCCTGGGTGAGGATCTGGATGGACAACAGGACCGAGGCCGTGAACGACGCGGCCAGGGCCAGGCTGGCCACGGCGTAGTTGGCGCGGCGGAAAAGGAACCGTCCGGCGGTCACGGCGAAGGCCCCGAAGAGAAGCGGGGCGATGGCCAGAATGGGCAGTTGGGCGGTCATTTCCCGCGCAGCCTCTGAAGGATCTCGTCCTCCTCGATGGTTCCGTGGTCGCGGTGGATGTTCTGGATCAGGGCCAGGGCCACACCCAGGGTGGCCACGGAGACCACGATGGCCGTCAGCATGAGCACCTGGGGCAGGGGGTTGGCGTAGGCGGCCGGGTCGGCCGTGCCCAGGGCCGGGTCCAGGATGGGGATGCCCGCGCCCTCCTTGGCCCCGATGGAGACGTAAAACAGCATGATGGCCGTCTGAAAGATGCCCAGACCGATGCATTTTTTGAGCAGGTTGGTCTTGGCGATCATGGCGTAGAGTCCGATCATCATGATCGCAAAATAGCTGTAATAATGAAATTTATCTCCAAATTCAGCCAAAAGCTCGTGCATGGTTTACAGCCCCTCTTCCACGGTCCCCCGGGAGGACACCAGCTTGTAGATGGTCACCAATGTGGCCATGACCGTCAGCGCCACGCCGATCTCCACGATGAGGATGCCCATGGACCGGGCGGCCGGGACGGCTGCGCCGAAAAGGGAGGCATAGGCCCCGTAGTCCAGGAAATTGCCGCCGAAAACAAGGGCCAGAAGGCCGGTCCCGGCGTAGAGGCACACCCCGGCGGCGGCGGCCAGGATGGCGGTTTTTTCGGTCAAAAGGCTCTCCACCGTGCGCAGGTCGCGGGAAAGCCCCACCAGGATGAAGCTTGCGGCCAGGAGCACGCCGCCCTGGAAGCCGCCGCCCGGGCTGTAGTGGCCGTGGGCGATGACGTAGAGGGCGAAGACCTGGATGAAGGGGACCATGAACAGGCACATGGTCTCCACCACCATGTCCTGGGGCGTCCAGTCGGCGTCGATGCGCTCGAAGCAGCTCGAACTCGGGGACATCCGGCGCGGCGCGAGCATGGCCAGGACCACCCCGGTGGGCTTGTGGCGGTAGTAGTAGACCTCGGTGATGCCCCGCCTACGCAGGGCGCGCAGGATGAAGAAGCAGGACATGCCCGCCAAAAAGACCACCGTGGTCTCGAACATGGTGTCGAAGCCCCGGTAGTCGGCCAAAACCGAGGTCACGAAGTTGGGCGTGTGGGTCTGGGGCTGGGAGCCCTGGATGTAGTCCGGGGAGACGTGGCGCGAAGGAGCGGAATCCACGGCCCCCAGGCGGGGAAACTCCGAGGCCGTGGCCGCGAAGAGCACCCCGGCCAGGATGACGGCGAAAAGGGCCAGGCGTTTCAATCCTTGGTCCTCCTGGTGGTGCGAAAGACGGCGGCGATCATGAGCACGGTGCTTACGCCCGCGCCGATGGCGGCCTCGGTGAAAGCCACGTCCACGGCGGCCATGGAGACCCACAACAGGCACATCATGAAGCTGTAGGTTCCGAACACCACGGCCGCGCCCAACAGATCCTTGATGGTGATGGAGGCCACGGCGCACACGATGACCAGGACCAGCATGGCGATCTTGATTTCAAGGATCACGGGTCGCTCCTTTGGCCGCCCTTGACCCACGGGGCAAGCCCCGCCCGCAGGCAGGCGTCCACCATGGCGTGGCAGGCCGTGGGCGAGGCCAGAAACTGGAAAAACAGCACCAAAAGGATCTTGAGGCCGACCAGGAGGTGGGCCATGTCGAACATTTCGATTTCATTGAGGAACAGGGCGGCGATAAGGCTTATGGAGCCCATGGTGTCGATCTTCCCGGCCATGTGCAGGCGGGAATAGACGTCGGGCAGACGGATCAGGCCCAGCGTTCCGCCGGTGAAAAAAAGGAGCCCAAGGCCGAGGAGGATGCACACCACGATATCCATGTCCTGCACCCCTACGGCTTGTCGGCCATGCCGCGTTTGAGGAAATAGCGCGAGGCGGCCAGGACGGAGATGAAGTTGAGCATGGCGTAGGCCAGGGCGATGTCCACGAACATGTCCAGACGGCCGAAGGCCGTGCCCAGAAAGAGGATGAGCACCGTGGTCTTGGTGCCCAGGGCGTTGGCCCCCATGAGCCGGTCCAGGGTGGTCGGACCGGCCGCCGTGCGGTACAGGGAGACCAGCATGAGCAGGGAGATGAACACGGCGCTGTAGAGGAAAACGGTATCCATGGCTCACTCCCCGAAGGCGTCGGCGATTTTGCGTTCCATCTCGCCGGGCAGGCCTTCGGCGGATTTGACGTCAATGGCGTGAACCAGGAAATGGCCGCGCTCATTGACGCTGACGGTGATGGTTCCCGGGGTCAGGGTGATGGAGTTGGCGAACACGGTGAGCGCGCCCCGGGAGGTGAGGCGGCTTTTGAAGGTGATGAGCCGGGGGTCGATCTTTTCCATCATCCGGGGATGAAAGACCAGGTAGAGCACCCAGAAATTGGCCTTGACGATTTCCCACGTCAGCCACAGGCCATACAGGGGCAGCCGGAAAAGCAGCCGGAAGGGGAAGGGGGCGTCCGTCCGGGGCGGCAGGAGGCGCAGGGAAAAAAGGGTCACGCCCAGACAGGAGACGACCCCCAGGGACATGTGAAAGACGTCGAACATGCCGGACAGGACCAGCCACACGGCGAAAAGGGAAAAAAACCGGACCAGGATGGACGCGGCTCGGGCGGCCCGGGGCCGGGGGGGGCGCGGCTGGCGTCGGCGTTCCAGGCTGACGTCGTCAACGACCTTGAAAATGACGCCGCCCTGTCCGCTGTCTGGGTTTTGCATAGGTACGCCGTTACATCGGTTGCACTGGGAAGGGCGTGACCGCCCGGACCCGGGATGAAAAAAAGTGGCGCCAGGGAACCTGTGTCCGGCGGCCAGATCGCGATTGACGAAAATGACGATACGACAATCCGGCGGGCATTTCAACGCAAAGCGCGAGTCGGTGCGAAAAGCGGGAAAAATCAGGGAATCCGCGTGGCGGCGGCATCGGTCGGATCATATGCTCCCTCATTTTGTCAGACAGGTGCGTCATTTAGTCTAAGACTTGCTCTCCTCTGTCAGGTGGCTTAGCATGGAGTAAATGCCCACGGATTTCCCAGTCTGCTTAAAATTTGAGACGTGCAACCATTGGAAAATTATCATGCCTGGAACGGTCAAACTCGCGTAGGACTCAAGTGTCGTGACAATGAGCGCGCACAATCGTCTTATTTTTGCAGTCATTATCTGCATTTCATCTCTCTTTCCGCCTGAAATCGCCGTTGGGAAACGATATTCTATCGTCGTACAAGCGGACCCACATTTGGATTTTGCCCGTGAGCTTTGTCGCACTGCACTGGAAAAGGCCGGAATTGAAGCTGAGTTTATTCCTGCACCATTGTGCAATGAACGCCGACAACTCGATATGCTTCGCAGGGGGCTGGTTCAACTGGATATGATGCCGGTAACGCCGAAGCGGCTCCACGCTGCCCGCAATGGTGAAATCCTCATGATCCCAGTTCCGCTTGACCGAGGCATGCTGGGCTGGAGATTGAACCTACTGTTGCACTCGCAGCGCGACATGCTTGCAGACGTACGCTCCGTCGAGGATCTCGCAAAATTCACCATGGGCCAGGGGGAAGGGTGGATGGACGTTGATCTTTACGAAGCCGTCGGCATCCGCACGAAACAGGTTCGACGCTGGAGAGACGCTGAGTTTGTGCAGCAGATGAAGGCAGGCTACTTCCAGCTGTTTCCTTTGGGGCTGGAAGAGGCCTTGGATTATTTCCTCCCTCATTTTCAGACGATCGAGCCCGACATCGTGGCTGACCCGTACATACTCGTCAAATACCCCTGGTTTCGTTTTCCCGCTGTTTCTGCCGTCGCCGAGGATGCCCGGGCGCTGTATGAGGCGCTGCAACATGGATTTGACATCATGGCTCAGGACGGCAGCTTTCTGGAAGTGTTCAGCCACTACAAGAAGTTACCTCCGAAAAGTGCCTTCAGTGAAAGGACCGTGATCGAAATCCCTAATCCGTACTATGCATACGATTTGGTGTCGGAGAAATACCGGCATCTGTTGTACGATCCACTAAGGCAATAATATGTTGAAACGTAGGCGCATCCCTATCGCCCGCCAGTTCATGATGTTTCTCGTGCCGGCCGTGTGCCTGGCCTTTTTTATGGCAGGCGCCTCCACGCTGTATGTCCAGCTTGAGACCAAATCTCGTGAGGTGGAGCAGACGAGAAAAGACATTCTGGAATCCTCTGCCTCGTCCCTGGTGCATCCTCTTTGGGATTGCGATCCAGCGACCAGCCAGGGCATCCTGGATGTACTGGCTCATTGGCCGTCGGTTACGGCGGCAAAGCTGGAAGATTCCTGCTCTGGCGTTACGCTTGTTACCGGGCAAGTCCCCGTTTCGGACAACGTCAAAGACGTTATCCCGGAACATATGGAGATCACGTATCAGGACGAGCACGAGAAACTCCATAATGTTGGGAATTTGACTGTTTATTTTCAGAATTTTTCCCTTTGGGAGCAGGCCTGGAACCAGATGCCGGGACATCTGGTCATTTTATCCATTCTTATGGGGGTCACGTTGCTTACGGTTGCTGTGGCGAATAAACGAATCATTACAGGACCGTTGGAACGTTTCAAAAATGTTATTGATGAATTTTCTTACGATCAGGACTTGCATATAGCAACATTTATCGATCGAAATGATGAGTTAGGCGACGTGGTCAAAGCCTATAATTTAATGATTCGAGAACTTCATCAGCGTTTTGTAAGGCAAGAGACACTTTCAAAATGCAGCCGTCAGCTGCTGGCGTCTCCGGCTTCGGCACGCACTGGAATTGAAGCGGCGCTAGAATTACTTATGCAGACTCTGGATGCCGACAGAGTTTCTGTATTTAAGAATATACAGAAAAACGGCAAGCTCTCCATGCACAGAGAATTCAAAGTGAGTCGTCCAGACTTTGACGAAATGGAAGCTCCGGAACAACTTGCCTACGAACCCATTTTTGCGCATTGGCGCGACAGGCTGTCCGACAAGCAGATTGTGGTAGAATGTATGAGCGATTTTTTCCCAAAAGAATGGGAAGTGATGGGGCTGCAATCTGTCTTGAGTCTCGCCGCCGTGCCCATTTGGGCAGACAGCAAATGGTGGGGGTTTTGCGTTGTGGAGGATGTTCGCAAGGAACGCGCATGGTCACAGAGCGAGTTGACATTTATCCAGACAGCAGGAGACATCATCGGGGCGTACCTGCAACGTACAGAGAAAGAAGAAGAACTTCATCGAGAGCGGGAACAATTTTTCAGCATCTTGGACAGCATCCCGAACATCGTTTATGTGGCCGACATGGACACGTATGAAGTACTTTTCGCCAACAGCACAGCCTCTGAAACTCTTGGCAAGCAGATTGTCGGCATGCCTTGTTATCGCGCACTTCAAGGAAAAGATGCACCTTGTGACTTCTGCACGAATCATATTATTCGCAAACAGAGCGGAGCGTACTATTGGGAGGTGCAGAATCAAAAAAATCAGCATCATTACTATATTGTCGATCAGACCATTCGTTGGAGCGACGGCCGGGACGTGCGTTTTGAAATGGCTATGGACGTGACAGAACTAAAAATAGCGGAACAGGCTCTGCGCGAGAGTGAAAAGTATTTCCGATCAGCCTTTGAAAATGCCAACGATGGTGTGTGTCTTGTCTCTCCGGACGGGTTTATGCGTCAGGTAAATACCCGCATGAGCGAAATTTTCGGTTACAGCCGAGAAGAATTGGAGCGGATGTCCGTTAACGATATCGCTTACTCAGAGGACAAGAGCATCAGCCCCTCATTTATCAAGAAAAGTATTTCAGGCAACGCCACGAACTTTGTATTTGAGAAGCGCTATATTCACAAAAATGGCCAGCTTTTGTGGGGGCGGGTGTCCAGTTCAATGATTACGGACCACCTCGGAAATCCGAAATACTTTATATCCCATGTTCAGGACATCACTCAACGAGTGATGGCTGAAAAGGCGTTGCGTGAAAGCGAACAACGGTACAGAAATTCATTTGAAGGGTTTGAATCCATAAAATTAATAATTGATCCCGATACGTGCGCAATTTTAGATGCGAATGGTGCTGCTGAGGATTTTTATGGATATAGTCGTGAACGACTTAAAAGCATGTTTCTTTGTGACATAACCATTGCTTCAAAAGATGAGATATTGAACCTCTTAAATATAATTATTAGCCAGGGTACAGCTCATTTTGGTTTAAAACAGCAAATTTCTGATGGAAATTCGAGAGATGTTGAGGCGTATACCAGTGCAATGCGTTTTAATGGTCAAGATTTAATCAATATTTCACTGTACGATGTTACAGAAACATTGCGGCTGGAGCAAATCAAGAACGATGTAGAGCGAATAGTTCGACATGATTTAAGATCACCGCTGAATGCTCTTATAAATATACCTCTTCTGCTTTCAGATGAGAAAAATTTAACTATTGATCAAAGGCAAATGCTAACGATGTCTTCTACTTTGGCCAAGCAAATGCTTAATCAAATCAATAGCTCTTTGGAGATGTATAAAATTGAGACAGGAGGATATGAGTTTAAACCGTTGCCCTGTGATCCTCTTTTGGCAATTCAAGATACCGTAAAAATGTTGGACCTTGGTTTTGGAAATGCGATAAAAATTGTTAATATTCGTGACAATATTGATGGAAAGTCTGCATTTTCCTTTAAAACGGACCCCTTGTTATTTCATATAATCATGACAAATTTAATTAAGAATGCTATAGAGGCCAATGTTAAGCTTGCCCCAATATTTGTCGATTTGTCCGTAGCGAAGAATTGCTTGATACTGGAAATACAAAACTCGGATGTGATACCAGCAGAAATTCGGAATTGTTTTTTTGAAAAGTATCGTACGTCAGGAAAGATGGGAGGAACCGGTCTTGGAACATATAGTGCTGCCATGATGACGAAAGCTATTGGTGGTGAAATCCGTATGCAAACTTCTGACGATATTGGAACGATAATTACGATTCAACTTCCTTTCGATAGAACTGAAACATGCTAAGAATATGAAGCATCATCAGTTCAACTTTCAATCGCTTTTGACAGTCATTTTTAGACAAGTTCTCTTGCAAATGTAGAATAATTTCGAGTTTTTTTTCAGAAAACGCTGACTCAATGCAAGGCCGACTTCAGGGCATGAGTGAGTCGGTTTGCCACGCATTCTTTTGGACGACCTCTTCATGGTCTCGGAATGCTGCCTCATTGCACGTGATGCGTTGGCGGTCTGCTGAGACGATAAAAGGTGCTTAGCGAGACGCCAAATATGTCGGCCACTTCATGGCAGCCAATACGTCCGCTCATGGAGCGGTTGCAGACATCGTCAAGGCGCATACGAAGGACTTGGTTTCGGGCGGATCGCCGCATGCCTGGTCCTTTTCTCGGAGAATTTTCGGCATCGGTCAGATCATGTGCTCTCGACAGCCGGACTTGTCAGGACGGAGGCCTTCAGGCATTCTTAAAATTAAACAGAGAAGGGATGGGACGGCCATTCCCGATCACAGCGGATATTTGGGGCACTCATGCCAAGCCGTGAGCCCCGCGCCATCGGCGCGGAGGTCCTCCGGCCTGCCTGGGGAGGTGTGTCATGCACGCCGGACGCAAACAACCGGAGACGAATATGACAAGATCCCTTCAGTTCGTGATATTGTGCGTTCTTCTGGGATGTTGCCCAGCCATCCTGCACGCCGCCACGGGCGACCTGCTCTGGACCGGGGAGATGGGCGGCGACAAGGCCACCTGGTCGACCCCCGTGATTTCAGGCAGCCTGGCCATCATCAAGGGCCAGGACGGCGGCCTGACCGCACTCAATGCGGCCACTGGCGGCCAGATCTGGTACAATGCAACCATTGCGGCGTCCGTCTCCTCGCCCATCCTGCAAGACGGCGTGCTGTATCTCGGCGCGGACACGCATCTGTATCGGATAAACCCGGCCACGGGGGAGGTGCTTACCGACCGCGCCCTGGGCGGATGGTTCGGTTGCCATGCCCCGGCCGCCCTGGCCGGGCGCCTGTATTTCGCCAGGCTTGTAGACATCACATATTCTCTGGTTGCCGTTTCCGCCGCCACCCTGGCCGACATCTGGTCCGTACCCCTCGGGGGAAGCGGAGCCGCCCTGACCGACGGAACCTACGTCTACTCCCTGTCCACCGCGCTCAAAGCGCACAACCCGGCCACCGGGGCCGAACTGTGGTCGGTCTCCCCTCCCTCGGGATACACCACATTCCAGGAAGGAGCGTATAACGGCGGGTATCTGGTGGCCGCCGTGTATTCGAATATGACGGGAACGACGGGACTTACCGGCTGGTATCTGGGCGACGGCGCGAGCGCGCCCAGCCGACTCTGGACCGTCAGCCTGGGGACCAGCGCCACTGCCGACGGCATCCCTCCGGCCATTGACGGCGACAAGGTGTACTTCGCCACCTCGGACGGCTTTGTCCGGGCCTATTCCCTGACGTCCGGGGCCTCCCTGTGGAGTCTCCAGGTTCGTACCTCGGGGTCTGCCGGTCCCAAGCCCGTGGCCCTGGACGGCAAGGTCTACATCCAGGAGATGCTGGATGCCGCAAACAATGCCGTATGCCTTGACGGGGCCACCGGGGCCGTACTGTGGCGGGCGTCGGGCACGGCCGGCATCGTTTGGGGGCAGGCGGCGGTCGGCGGCGGCAGGGCCTACTTCGCAGCGGACTGGGCGGGGGTTTTCGCCTTCGAAACCGCCGTCCACGACGACACCTGGCCCATGTACAAAAATAATTCCGGCCAGACTTCGGCCTCGGGGGATGCGCCGCCTGCCCCGACGCCCGGTGATCCCGCCGCCCGGAACCTGCTGCTGTTGCAGGAGCCGTAAAGCCCGCAGCGGGCGCCAAAACAGCGAACCGCTGAAAGCGGCGGACGCAGGCCGTCCGTTTTCAGCGGTTTTTGCGTGGCGCGTTGTCTCGCCGACCTGGTTCCTGGTACGGTTCTTGACAAAACACCATAATGGTGTATTTTTCAGGTGCGCACTGTGTCGTTGCCCGGGCATTTTCAATCGGTTTCGAGAGGATGGAGAATGCTGCATGGAGAAAAAGAAACCGACATATGACCTCGAGGCCATAAAAGAAGGCGCTGCGAATCCGGACAAACTGGAAATCATAACGAGCGCGATAGTGGGTGCGGCGTCGATCGGTTATGGGAGAGATGAGATAGTTGCAACGATTCAATCCATGTCGCGGACGCATTTTTATAAATCCATGACTTCCGTCAAGGACCACAGGATTTGGCAAGATGTCTACCATGTTCCGTCCCCTGTAGGGGTGTTGTATGTGAAATTCTCATCGGGAATTCTGGCTGAGTTCATTCTCCTGTCGTTTAAGGAGCGGTAGGATTCGATGTACTTTGTGATGTCTCAGGCGTGACGAAAGCGATTTCATTTTTCTGAACGAGGTGCTCTTTATGAATGGACAAATAGTGAATTGCCCGCATGATGGGTGCGTCATGGATCACGATGTTCGGACTGTGACCATTACGTATAAAGGATTTTCGAAGTCCGTCGATGTTCCGGGATGGTATTGTCGTGAATGTGGCGAGGGTATTCATAGCGGAAAAGATATGAAGATCACAGACAAGGCCTTGAATGAATTGAAAATGCAAAGTGAAGGACTCTTAAGCCCTCAGGAAATCCGAAGAATTCGAAAAAAATTGCGTCTCACGCAAAAAGAAGCCGGAACGATCATTGGTGGAGGGCCGCGCGCCTTTCAAAAGTATGAAAGCGGCGAGCTGCTCCCCAGCCGGGCTATTGTGAGCGCGCTGAGATTGCTTGATTCAAACCCCAAGGGTCTCGAACTTCTTCGCAATCCACAGGAGGTATCCCACACGTCGCCTGAGTTTGCGTAGCGGTCTGGGTTGTAGGAAAGCGCCATGCTGGCGTTGTGAAAAAGGAGCGCCCCTCAATCCCGGCCATCCCGGCGACGGCCTGCCTCCGGACAGGCCGCGCGCGTTCACGCCCTTCCCCCGTCGCGATCTCCCGGCCATAATCGGCCGAAAATAAGCCGCTTCGTATTTTTCTCTTCTTCAAAGCCGCAGCATCCCGTCCAAAGCCGCCCCCATAAAAAGACGTCTCGTCTTTTTATAATCTCCCTAAAAGCCGCAGCATCCCGTCCAGAGCCGCCCCCATAAAAAGACATTTTGTCTTTTTATATTCTTCCCAAAAGTCGCAGCATTCCGTCCAGGGCCGTGATGGGATGCGGCGGACATCCCGGGATGTACAGGTCCACCGGCAGCACGGCGTCGGCCCCGTCATGGGATTCGGGCAGCCCGGCGAAGGGCCCCCCGGAGATGGCGCAGGCGCCGGAGGCGATGACGATTTTCGGGTCCGGCGTGGCGTCGTAGCACTTGCGAAGCGCCTCGCGCATGTTCTCGGGGACCGGCCCGGTAATCATCAGCCCGTCGGCGTGGCGCGGCGAGGCCACGAAATCGATGCCGAAGCGCCCCAGGTCGAAGACGATGGTGGTCAACACGTTCAAATCCGCCTCGCAGGCGTTGCAGCCCCCGGCGCTGACCTGCCGCAGCTTCAGCGACCGGCCGAAGAGGGTACGGGTCCGCTTCTCCAGGGCTTCGGCCAGGCGCAGGGCCTCGCCCCGAAAATGCAGGTGCTCCCGTTTCCTCACGGCCAGCCGGTAGTCGCGGCCGAAGGTGATGGCCCCGGTGGGACAGGCGGCCATGCAGTCCGTGCAAAACAGGCACTTGCCCAGGTCGATAAGCGGCGTGCCGCCCAGGCCCAGTCCCGGCCGCATGGCCCCCATGGGACAGGCGGCGGCGCAGGCCGGGGCGGCCAGACAGGCCGCGGGGCATTTCGCGGCGTCGATGACCGGCAGGCCGCGCAGGCGGTCGGGCAGGTTCGGCGCGCCGTCCGGAAAGGCCACGGTGCGGCGTTTTTGATTTAGGCGTTCCAGGGCGGCGCGAAGCACGGGGGGAGGCTCCCTTGGGCGGCCCGGAGGGCTCCGGGACGGTTGGCGGCGCGGCGTGACGACGGGACGCCGGTCATGGCGGTTCTACAGGTCATGTCCGCAATAGGACAGGTTGAAACTCTTGTTGCACAGGGGAAAATCCGAGATGGCCCGGCCGCGAAGGGCCATGGCCAGCCCCTCCCAGTTGTGAAACGACGGGTCCGTCATCTTGTAGCGCATAACCCGCCCGTGTGCATCGGTCAGGGCCGCATGGCAGATCTCGCCTCGCCAGCCCTCAATAAGCGACACGGCAAGGCTCTCCGGCGCAAGGGATCTTGGCCAGGAGGCCGACCCGCCCTGGCGGATGCCGCCTTCCGGCAGCGCGGACAAGGCGTCCAGGGCGGCCCGGATGAGCCTTGCGGACTCGCGGATCTCCTGGCGGCGCACGAAGGCCCGGGCATAGACGTCGCCCGAGGGCCAGACAGCGGCCCGGGCCGCGAGGCGGCGGTAGGCCCCGAAGGGATGGTCCACGCGCACGTCCCGGGCGATGCCGCAGGCCCGGGCCGCCGGTCCCACCAGTCCCAGGGCCGTGGCCGTCTCCCGGCTGATCTCGCCGGTGTGCTCGAAGCGGGCCCGCACCGAGGGCGTCTCGAATAAAAGATCCGCCGCGCCTTCCACATCGCGCAACGTGGACTCGAAACGGCCGCGCAGCTCGGCCAGCCGGGCCGGGTCGGCGTCGAAGGCCACCCCGCCCGGGACCACCAGGCCCCGGCCGAACCGGTTGCCGCACAAAAGCGCCGTCATGTTCAAAAAATCGCCGCGCAGCCGACCGCAAAAAGACATGGTGGGCAGATAGGCCACGTCCCCGGCCAGGGCCCCCAGGTCGCCGGTGTGGTTGGCCAGCCGCTCCAGTTCCAGGGCGATAAGCCTCAAAAAGGCGGCCCGCTCCGGAACCGTCGTCCCTGACAGGGACTCCACGATCCGGCACCAGGCCAGGGTGTGGCCGATGGTGGTGTCCCCGGC
>NZ_JAZHDB010000170.1:0-15167 GCF_036584575.1 Desulfolutivibrio sp. | reverse complement strand
GCCGGGCGGCCCGGCCACGGGGCCGCCCGGGCCGGTCAAAAGCGACAGGGCCAGATCCACGGCCGCGCCGTGGTCGGCAATGGGCTCCTCCACCGTGCGGCCCGCCTCCCGGGGCGTTCCGGGAAAGGCCGTATGCGTCAGGCGGCTTTGCGGCGACCCGATGCGCTCGGCCAGCCCCTGGGCCAGTTCGGCCTCCGTGGCCATGTCGAAGAGGCGGTACTTGAGGGAGGAACTGCCGCAGTTGAGCACCAAGACGTTCACGAGGCCTCCCTGGCCGTCCGGGAGGGGGCGTCGTCCGCCTCTCCGGCCTGGATGGCGGTGACGGCCGCCGTATACACGATGTCGCGCACGGTGCAGCCCCGGCTCAAATCGTTGACGGGCTTTTTGAGGCCCTGGAGCACCGGCCCCATGGCCGCCGCGCCCGTGGCCCGCTGCACGGCCTTGTAGGTGACGTTGCCCGTATCCAGGTCGGGAAAGATGAACACCGTGGCCTTTCCGGCCACCAGGCTGCCGGGCATCTTCTCCGCCGCCGTGACCGGGTCCACGGCCGCATCGTACTGGATGGGGCCTTCCACGGGGATGTCCGGCAGGCGCGCCCGGGCCAGGGCCACGGCCTGGCGCACCTTCTCCACGTCCGGCCCCTTGCCCGAGGCCCCGGTGGAATAGGACAGCATGGCCACCCGGGGCGGTATGCCGAACCGGGCGGCGGTGTCGGCCGAGGCCGCCGCGATCTCGGCCAGCCCCTCGGCCGTGGGATCGGGGTTGACGGCGCAGTCGCCGTAGACCAGCACCCGATCCGCCAGGCACATGAAAAAGACGCTGGAGACCATGGTGAATCCGGGTTTGGTGCGGATGAACTGCAAGGCCGGACGGATGGTGTCGGCGGTGGTGGTGGTGGCCCCGGAAACCATGCCGTCGGCCAGCCCTTTGTGGACCAGCATGGTCCCGAAATAGGTCTTGTCCAGCATAAGCTCCCGGGCGGCCTCCAGGGTCAGGCCCTTGCCCTGGCGCAGTTCAAAAAGGGTCGCGGCGAAGGCCTCACGATCCGGATGCGTGGCCGGATTCAGGAGCGTGGCCCCGGAAAGGTCCAGCCCCAGCGCGGCGGCCCGGCGGGTCATGTCCTCCACGTCGCCCAGGATGACCACCCTGGCGACGCCCCGGCTCATGACCTGATCGGCGGCCATGAGCACCCGGTCCTCGCCGCCCTCGGGAAAGACGATGGTCTTGCCCAGGGCCCGGGCCCGGGCGATGACCGACTGTTCGAAGACCAGTCCGGGCATGGCCGCATCCGTATCGGCCGCCGCCCGCTGCGCCAGCCCCCCGGCGTCGGCATGGGCCTCGAAATGTCCCAGGGCGGCCTGCACCCGCCCCTGCTGCCCGGGGTCCAGGCGCGACACCAGACCCTCAAGGCGATGCAGGGTGGGAGAGGTGGGCATGCCGGTTCGGATTACCGGGATGGGGATGTCCGCCCACCCCGAAAGGAGCCGGACGATGCTCGGGGCCACCTCCAGGCCGCCGGTCAGGGCCAGCCCGGCCGGATGCGGGAAGGCCCCGGAGGCCCTTGCGGCCAGGACGGCCAGGATGATGTCCGCCCGGTCGCCGGGGGTGACGACCAGACAGCCGGGCCGTACGTAATCGAGAAAATTTCCCACGCTCATGGCCGCCACCACGGTCTCCCCCACCTGCACGTCCAGGCGGTCGCCCCCCCACAGGACGTCCGCCCCCAGGCGGCGCGCCACCTCGGCCATGCTCGGCCGGGACAGGCGTTCGTCCTCGGGGATCGTCCAGACCGGGGGCGGCGGGTCCGGCAGTCCGGGCAGCCCGGCCAGGCAGCCCGCCAGAAGCCCGGCCGCCTGGGCGGAAGGTTCCGCCTCGACGCGGTTGACGGCCACGGCGGCCAGGGTCAACCCCTGTCGCAGGACCGTCGATGCGGCCATGCGCGCGGCGTCGACCGTCTGGGCGGTCGTTTTCCCACGCCCGGAAACCACCGCCACCACCATGGCCCCCAGGGCCTTGGCCATCTCCAGGTCCAGTTCGAAGGTCAGGCCCTCGCCCCCGGGCGAGGCCGACCCGGACTCGCAGACCACCACCTCATGCCCGGCGGCGAGGACGGCATGGGCGGCGGCCACGGCCTCGAAAAGCTCGTCGCGGCCGCCCGAGGCGACCAGGCCCGCGGCCTGCTCCGCGCTTTTGGCGAAGGCGCTGTCCGGGGTCTGGTCCAGGCCGAATTGTTCGAGGATGAGGCGGATGTCAGGGTCGGTCCCATCGGCGGCAGGCTCGGCCACGGGGCGCAGGAAGGCCACCTTGGCCGTACGGGAGGTCAGGGCCGAAACCAGCCCCAGACAGATCAGGGTCTTGCCGCACTGCGGCTCGGCGGACAGCACATACAGGGTCTTGGTCATGGCGCCTCCGCGCTTGTGCCGGACGGCGGCCTCCCGGAAAAACCGGGACGGCCGCCGCGCCTCTCTTCCGCCCCGGCGCGGGAAGCGCCTGAGCCGTCGGCAAAACAGACGAACCCTATTCGCCCAGGCTCTCGTACACCTTGCCCACCAGGGCCTCGGACGGGGTCAGGGTCTTTTTCCCGGGTTCCCACCTGGCCGGGCAGGCCTCGGCGGGATGTTCGCGCAGATAGACGTTGGCCTTGAGCTTGCGCAAAAGCTCGTCGGCATTGCGGCCCACATTATAATAGTTGACCTCCGAGGAAACCAGGATGCCCTCGGGACTGATCATGAAGGTTCCGCGCAGGGCCAAGCCCGTGTCCGGATCGTAGACCCCGAAATAGCGCGACAGTTCGCCCGTGGTGTCCGCCCCCATCTTGAACCGCACGTTTTCCAGAAGCTTTTCGCTGCCCCGCCAGGCCAGGTGGGCATATTCCGTGTCCGTGGACACGGAGATCACCTCGCAGCCCAGCTTCTCGAATTCTTCCTGCTTCGCGGCCAGATCGGCCAGCTCCGTGGGGCAGACGAAGGTGAAGTCCGCCGGATAAAAGAAAAGGATGGTCCATTTTTCGGCCTCGACCAGGCTCTCCAGGGAAATCTCCCCGAACGCGCCTTCCGTGGGATCGTAGACCTTCAAAAGGAAATCGTCGACCTCGGCGCCCAAAAAGACCTGTTCCAACTCCGTGCAGCACTCATCGTCGCAATGTTCGTGCATGTTTTCTCCTTGCCCATGGGGCATTACATGAAAATGATTTCCAATATTTATTTCCCCTGGCGCAGGAAAGCAAGGCAGGCGTCGGCCGCCGCCTCGAAATCCACGCCGCCAGATATCTCCAGTACCGGGCAATCCCCCAGAAGCTCAAGGTAGTCTTCGGGGGTGGGGGCGGCCCCGGCCTGTCCCGGACCGTCAGACTCGAAAAAAAGGCCAACATCCTTCATGAAGGCGGGCAACAGGTCGCGGCGCTGCCGCAGATCCACCCGGGCCGCACGCACGGGCTCTTCCGTGCGCCTCCAGGTCAGGATCACCAGGCCGGACATGGCGCTGTGCAGGCGGAAGCGCCCCGGGCCGTAGCAGTCGTCGATCATGGCGTCGTATTTGTGTTCCAGATCCCACAGTTCGGCCGCAGGCAGGGCCGAAAACCGGCGGCGATCCTCCTCGGACATGACCGGCCCCAGATGGTCGTCGAAAAGGACCGTGCCCGGATTGACCCGGGGCATCTTGGGGATGCCGAACATGGTCAGGGCCTCCCCGTCCCGGCGGACCATGATCCGGTCGTTACTCACAAAATCCGTGCCCCGGGCCATGATGCGCAGCGCCAGGGTGGATTTCCCGGCCCCGGAAAACCCGGACATGACCAGCCCCCGGCCCGCCTCGGCCACCCCGGCGGCATGAAACAGCAGGGCGCCCTGGCGGATCACCCGCTCGATGAAGCGGTTGTTGATGAAATTGACCACCTGGTTGTCGTTGTCCGCGCACGGCCCAAAGGTGTAGTTGCGGCCGCCTCCGAAGCAAAAGACCAATCCCGTCAGAAGCTTGCGCACCACCCGCCCGTCCGGATAGTCCACGTACTCTTCCTTGATCTTGGTCTTGCCGGGTTCGCGCTCCTTGGTGGCGTAGGGCAGATCGAAAACCGGAGGCGGGCATTCGATGGCCGTGACCTCGATGTCGGGAGGCGAATCGTCGCCGGGGAAATCCGCATAGTACCGGGCCAGCTTGTCGTAAAGGTCCTGGGAGTTGGTATGCACGCCGATGGCGGCCTGGCCGAAGCGCAGGGACAGGGACAACGTGGCGGGGTTGGCCGCAAGCAGGGGGGCGGCCTGGTCCGTAAATGAGCCGTTTATGGTCATGCGATCCTCTCCAGGACGTAATCGGCGTACAGCCCGGCGGCGTCCAGGCCGCAGGCGTCCAGCAGTCCGCGAAAGCCGCCGAAGGCCGACACCTCGTAAATCGCGGCCCCGTCCGGGGTCTCCACCACGTCCACGCAGGTGAAGGCCATGCCCGGAAAGAGGGCCTGGGCCTTTTCGGCCAGGGCCACGATCTCCGCGCCCGGCTCATAGGGCACGTACCTGCCGCCGGTGCGGGTGGTGGTGTCCCAGGAGTTGCCGTCGCCCTGGCGGGCGTAGGTGGCCAGATATTCCCCGCCCAGAAAGGAGACGCCCAGATCCAGATGTCCCCCGGCGTGGGAGACCATGCGCTGGATGTACATGACCCGGTTGCCCGCCGCCTGGAAGTCCTCGATCTCCTCCCGGGCGGCGTTTCCGGCCTCGATGACCGTCATGCCCCGGGCCTTGGAGGAATACAGCGGCTTGAACACGGCCCGGCCGTAGTTCTCCACGGCGGCCAGGGCCTCGTCCACGTCCTCGGTGATGGTGGTGGAGGGCATGGGGATGTCGCCCAGGCGCAGAGCCGTGGTGCAGCTTAAGCGGTCGATCAGGCGATACATGCTGTCCGGGTCGGAAAAAACCGGCGTTCCCATGGCCGAAACGAACCGCAGGATGTCCATGCGGTCCAGGGCGTCGGGGGAATAGGTCGGGGCGATCTTTTTGACGATGACCGCGTCAAGGGCCGTCATCTCCACCTCGGCGTGCCAGACCGTGCGGGTCGCCAGATCCAGGCGGGCCCGGGCCATGTCGATGAGCACGGGCGAAACCCCGCGCCGCGCCAGGGCGTCCACCAGTTGCAGCGTGGACCATCCCTTGGGAATGCCCACGACCCCCACTCGTTTCATGCTGCCTCCTTAAAAATACTCACGCATCTGCGCGGATAAAAGCGTTGTGAACCAGCCTAAGGCTCTCCGGAATGCCGACGGCGGGTACGTAGCACGAAAACGTGACGATGCGATGACGCGAAACAGGATGGTTGCCTTTCCCGGCGTGGGGGTCTATGGGAGAAAAAAAACAAGCCCCGCCAGGGCGCCCGGGAACAACATCATGAGCCCGAAAACGATGGTATTGACCAGCCTTCTCGTGCTCGGTCTGGCCGGATCGGTCCACACCGACGATCTCTCCGGGAATCTGCCCGGCGACGTTCCCGACAAAACAGCCATGACCGATCCCTTCGGGGACTGCTGCGTGGCCGACGTGGCCATGAAGACCTTCAACACCTGGACCGTCACCTGTGGCCCGTGCGCCAAAAATCCCGGAACCTACGTCATCAGCCAGCCCGACCCGGCCAAACCCGTCTTTCTGAGCGCCACCGGCGCCGCCGCCGACAGCCGCTACGACGCGGCCGCCGCCAGTTGCCTCTGTCCCTCCCTGGACGCCAGACGGGCCTGGGAAAAGTCCATGCGCACCTTCGACGGGAAGTAACCGCCACCCGGGGACAATCGTCCAGGCCTCCGGCCAGCCTCCGGGCCGCCCCCAAGGGGAGGCCGCACAACCCGCCGCCCCTATCCGTTCGCCCCCGCAACCCTCATTCGGGAGACAATCACCCACGCCTCCGGCCAGCCTCCGGGCCGCCCCCAAGGGGACGCCGCACAACCCGCCGCCTCCATCCGTACGCCCCTAAGGCCCGCCGTCATCCCGGATAGCCCTCATCCGGCAAAAGCCCCGGCTTTCCCGCCGCCGCCTTGGCCAACACGTCGCACCGCTCGTTCTCGGCGACGCCGGTATGGCCGCGCACCCAGTGGAAGCTCACCTGGCAGGTGGCCAGAAGCGGGATCAGCCGCTCCCACAAATCCTTGTTTTTCACGGGTTTTTTGTCCGCCGTCTTCCAGCCGTTTCGCCGCCAGCCCGCCAGCCAGCGCTTCTCGATGGCGTTTCGCACGTACTGGGAATCGGTAAAGAGGTCCGCCCGGCAGGGCCGGGTCAGGCTGGCCAGGGCCTCGATGACCGCCAGAAGCTCCATGCGGTTGTTGGTGGTCAGGCGACGGCCGCCGGACAGTTCCTTGCGGGCCTCGCCGAACATGAGCACCGCGCCGTAGCCGCCAGGGCCGGGGTTGCCGAAGCAGCAGCCGTCCGTATAAATGCGCACGCCGGCGCCGTCGCCCGGCGTTTCGATCTCCGTCATCAGTTTTCTCCCGTCCGGGGTTCGGACAGTTGCCGTTCTAAAAAAACCACAGCCGCGCACAGGGCCCGTGGCCACTGCCCGTCGGCAAACGCCGCCGCCAACATGTCGTTTTCCACAATTTTTACGAAATCCGGCCCCAGGGCCCGGGCCGCCAGGGGCGGCAGGACCACCCGGGCCGTCTTGTCTGCCGGGGACAGGCCGAAAAACACGGTCTTTTCATCCAGTTCCGGAACCGTAAGCCCCTCCGCCGCCACCCGGACCCGCAGTTCGAGCCCGAACCGCGTCCGCAGATCCTCGGCGGCCTGGCGCAAAAAGCGGCGGTCCTCATCGGAGAGGCCGCCCGTCTCGTCGGAAATGGTCTGCTGCGACTCAAGGCGCTGTGCGAGATGGGAGAAACGGGCCTCAAAGGCCCACAGCACCCCGGCGATGACCGCCAAAAGGGCCATGCCCCGCAGAAATCGCTCCAGGGGGGAACCTGCCCGGGACGACATCCGAAAAAAACTCATTGCGGGCCGCGCCCCGCCGGGGGTTCCGGCGCCCCGTCCGGAACCAGGCGTCCGTCGCGCACATGGGCCACGCGGCCGCACCGGGCCGCCAGGGCCGCGTCGTGGGTGATGAGCGCCAGGGTCACGCCATGGTCCCGGCCCAGGGAGAAAAGCAGATCCATGACCATGGCCCCGGTCTCCTCGTCCAGGTTGCCCGTGGGTTCGTCGGCCAACAAGATGGAGGGCGCCGGGGCGAAGGCCCGGGCCAGGGCCACCCGCTGCTGTTCGCCGCCGGAAAGCTGGGAAGGATAGTGGGAGGCCCGGGCCGAAAGCCCCACGGCCTCCAGGGCGGCCTTGGCCCGGGGCTCGGCGTCCTCCGCCCGGGCCAACTCCAGGGGCAGGGCCACGTTTTCCAGGGCGGTCATGGTGGGCACAAGATGGAAGGCCTGGAACACGATGCCCACGTTTTCCCGGCGAAACCGGGCCAGGGCGTCCTCGTCCATGTCCGTGAGGTCATGCCCGGCCACCATCACCCGGCCCGAGGACGGCTTCTCCAACCCGGCCATGAGCATCAAAAGCGTGGTCTTGCCCGCCCCGGACGGCCCCATGATGGCCACGGTCTCCCCGGGGGCGGCAGAAAAGGTGATCCCCCGCAGGATATTGACCAGCCCCGCCTGGCTCGGTAACGTGAGCCGCACATCCACGAGGGCGATCATATCCCCGGTGGCCGTCCCTGTTTTTTTCCCCGTAACGCTGGAAGACGCGACATGATCCATGCCCCAGCATACCAACTCCGCCGGAAAACTCAAACGCGCCCCGGGCCGCGCCGCCATGCGGCCCTTGCCGTGAATACGGCCCTTGTCCTGTGCATGATCCTCGCATCAGGAGCCGCCATGTCCGCCCATGCCGCACCGCAGATCCGTCTGGTGGCCCTCGGCGACAGCCTGACCGCCGGATTCGGCCTGGCCGCACACGAGGCCTTTCCCGTGGTCCTGCAAGGACTTTTGCAGGAAAAAGGCTATCCGGTGACCATCGTTAACGCCGGAATCTCGGGCGACACCACGGCCGGCGGCGTCTCCCGGGCGGCCCCGGCCCTGTCCGGCGCCCCGGACGGCATGATCCTCGAGCTTGGGGCCAACGACGGCCTGCGCGGCTTCGAACCCCCCTTCATCAAGGCCAATCTGGAGACGATCCTGGACGCGGCCGCCGCCAAAAACGTGCCGGTGCTCCTGTGCGGCATGCGGGCGCTTCTGGGCATGGGTCCGGACTACGGCGCGGAATTCGCGGCGGTCTACGCCGACCTGGCCCGGGACCGCAACCTGGCGTTTTATCCCTTTTTCCTGGAGGGCGTGGCCGCCGATCCGGCCAAAAACCTGCCCGACGGCCTGCATCCCACGGCGGCAGGGGTCCGGGAGATCGCCCAGCGCATGCTGCCCGTGGCCGAGGCCTTCGTGCAGGGCGTCATGGCCCGCAAAGGCCTGCCGCCGCCCTCGCCGAAAACCCCGTAACAAAGGTCGCGACATGCCAAACGGCCCTGTCTCCCTGCTTGTGGACGCGGGCAACACCAACATCAAAATCGGCGTGGCCGACGCGCACGGACTTTTTGCGTCCTATGTCCTGCCCACGGACAAGGCCGCCACCCCGGACAGCCTGGGCCTCTCCCTGTCTTCCGTGGTGACCCATGCCGGGATCGCGCCCACGGCCGTGGCCTCGGTGACGGTCTCAAGCGTGGTGCCGCCCGTGGACCCCATCCTGACCCAGGCCTGCGAACGCTATTTCAACGCCACCCCCCGTTTCGTACCCCGGGACGTGCCCGTGCCCTTGGAAAACCGCTACGCCAGGCCCCACGAGGTGGGCGCCGACCGGCTGGTCACGGCCTTCGCCGGGCGCATGGCCGCCGAGACCCCGGTGGTGGTCGTCGTGGATTTCGGCACGGCCACCACCTTCGACTGCGTCAAGGGCAACGCTTTTTTGGGCGGACTCATCTGCCCGGGGCTTTTTTCCAGCCTGCGGGCCCTGTCCCTGGACACGGCCAAGCTGCCGCACATCGCCCTGGACGCGGGCCACGGAGGCCTGTCCATCGGGCAAAGCACGGCGGAATGCTTAAGCCAGGGTTTCTTGCACGGATTCGCGGCCATGGTCGAGGGCGTGGGGGCGCTCTTGATCAAACACCTGGGCGAACCGGCCACCATCCTGGCCACGGGGGGATTCGCCGCCAAACTGGCCCCCCTTTGCCCCTGCTTCTCGCGCGTCCGCCCGGACCTGCTCCTGGACGGCCTTTTTCTCCTCTCCCGCCAGGACTGCGCCCCGGCCGCCGACGGCTGAATCCCCCCGGCTCCCGGCTCCCGGCTCCATCGGTCCCACCGGGCCGACCTGTGGCCGCGCCCTTGACTCATTCGTTCGAATGAATAAGGATGTCCTATCGACCACAAGGACGGCATGCCCATGACCAGACACCCCCGCCGCAACGTCGAATCCGGCGCCAGACAAAAGCTCATCGAGGCCGGAGTCCGGCTGTTCGGCCTGCACGGCTTCGAGGCCACCAGCACCCGGTCCCTGGCGGCGGAGGCCGGGGTGAACCTGGCGGCCATCCCCTATCACTTCGGCGGCAAGGAAGGGCTGTATCACGCCGTGGTCAGCCACATCGTGGACGCCCGAAACGCCGTGCTCGGGCCGTATTTCGAACGCATACGCTCCCTGTGCGCCGATCCCGCCGCCGACCGGGACACTCTTTTTTCCGCCCTGCGGGCCATGATCCGGGCCCTGGTCGCCGACACCCTGGGCGCCAGCGAGGGCCGCGACGCCAGCCAGATCATGATCCAGGAACAGATCTCGCCCACCCCGGCCTTCGACCTCCTCTACGAGGGCTTTTTCCGCTCGGCCCTGGACGCCTGGACCGGGCTTGTGGCCCGGCTGACCGGCCGGGACGCAGGCCATCCCGACACCCGCCTGCGGGCCCTGACCCTTCTGGGCCAGATCGTGATCTTTCGTGTCGGGGCCTTCACCGCCCTGCGCCATCTGGATTGTCCGCAGTTCACCCCGCAGGCCGTGGAACGCATCGCCGAAATCTGCATCGAACAGATCGAGGCCTGCCTTTCGCCGCCAGCCGGAATCCGCACCGAGGTGGCGTCATGACCGTCAAACGCATCCTGGCGCTCGTCCTGATCGCGGCGGCGACGGCCGGGGCGTGGTGGTTCTTCGGAGGCGACGCCCGCCGCCACCCCGAGCCCCTGCGCCTTTTCGGCAACGTGGACATCCGGGAGGCGGAACTGTCCTTCCGGGTGCCGGGAAAAATCGCCGAGGTGCGCGTGGACGAGGGCGACCCCGTGGCCGCCGGGGACATCGCCGCCGTGCTCGACGCAAGGCCCTACCGCGACGCCCTGGCCCAGGCCCGGGCCAAGCGCGACGCGGCGGCGGCGGACATGGCCAAGCACCATGCCGGATACCGCCGGGAGGACGTGGCCAAGGCCCGAGCCCAGGTGGCCCAGCTCGAGGCTCAGGTGGAAAACGCCGTGCGCGTGGCCCGCCGCCGCCAGACGCTCCTGCACAGCGGGGCCATCGCCGCCCAGGACAACGACGACGCGGTCGCCGCCCGCGATGCGCTCACGGCCCAGTTGCAAAGCGCCCAGAAAGAACTGGAGTTGCAGACGACGGGATTCCGCTCCGAGGACATCCTGGCCGCCGAGGCCCAGCTTCGGGCCGCCGAGGCCGCCGTGGACGCGGCCCTGACGGATCTGGCGGACACGGAGATCGTGGTTCCTTCCGACGGCACGGTGCTTTCCCGGGTGCGCGAGCCCGGGGCCGTGGCCGGGGCCGGGGCCACGGTTTTGACCATCGCCCTGAAAAAGCCGGTATGGGTGCGGGCCTACATCCCGGAACCGCTTCTTGGGCGGGTCTATCCGGGCATGCCCATGCGCGTTTTCACCGACAGCCGTCCCGACGCGCCGTATGCCGCCCGGGTGGGCTACGTCTCGCCCGTGGCCGAATTCACCCCCAAAAACGTGGAGACCCAGACCCTGCGTACGGATCTGGTCTACCGGGTGCGCATCATCGTGGACGCGCCCGACGAAGGCCTGCGCCAGGGCATGCCGGTCACAGTGGCGTCCGCGCCCGAGGCCATACAAACGACAGAAGGCGCGCCAAAATCCGCAAACCGGCCGACCGTCCCCGATCCGGCGTCCACGCCCGGCGGAAAGAGCGCCCCATGACCCCCCTGGCCCTGGCCGGAAACCTGCGTATGGACTTCGGCCAGTCCGAACGTCCGGCCCTGGCGGAGGTAAGCTGCGCCATCCTGCCCGGTCGGATCACCGGGATCGTGGGCCCCGACGGCGCGGGCAAGACCACCTTGGTGCGCCTTTTGGCCGGGCTTTTGGCCCCCACGGACGGCACGGTCGCGGTCTTTGGCCGCAACCCGGTCCGGGAGCCGGGCCACGTGCATGCCCGGCTGGGTTACATGCCCCAGAAGTTCGGGCTCTACGAAGACCTGACCGTGGCCGAGAACATGCGGCTGTACGCCGAGGTGCGCGGCCTGCCGGACGTCGAACGGCAGGCGGCCTTCGCCCGGCTTCTGCGCTTCACGGGCCTGGCCCCGTTCACCACGCGCTTGGCCGGACGCCTGTCCGGGGGCATGAAGCAGAAGCTGGGTCTGGCCTGCGCCATGATCCGCCGCCCGGAGCTTCTACTCCTGGACGAGCCCAGCGTGGGCGTGGACCCCATCTCCCGCCGGGAATTGTGGCGCATGGTGCGGGAGCTGGCCGACGACGGCATCGGCGTGGTGTGGAGCACGTCGTACCTGGATGAGGCCGAGGCCTGCGACACGGTGCTGCTTTTGTCCCAGGGGCGGGAACTCTTTTCCGGCCCCCCGGGGGAACTGACGCGACGGGTGGCCGACCGGGTGTTCCAACTGCGGGACATTGCGGGCAACCGCCGCTCGGTGCTGCGCCGGGCGCTTTCCTGTCCGGGGATCATGGACGGGGTGATCCAGGGCCGCTTCGTGCGGCTGCTTGCGGCCAAAGGCGCGTCCCTGCCCGACCCCGCCACGCTCAAGGCCGGTCCCCTGGCCCATTTTGTCCCCACAGCCCCGCGCTTCGAAGACGCCTTCATGGACATCCTGGGCGGCGGCCCCGGCGGGGACTCGGCCCTGTCCCGGGGCATGGCCCGCACGACCGCCACCGCGGCAAGCGCGGTGGAGGCCAAAAACCTGACCCGGACTTTCGGGGCCTTCACCGCCGCCGCGAACATCACCTTCGCCATCCGGCCCGGGGAGATCTTTGGCCTCTTGGGCCCCAACGGCGCGGGCAAATCCACCACCTTCAAGATGATGTGCGGCCTCCTGGCCCCCACCTCCGGCCAGGCCTTGGTGGAGGGCTTGAGCTTCGCCCGGGCCCGCGGCCAGGCCCGGGCCCGCATCGGCTACATGGCCCAGAAGTTCTCCCTCTACGGAACCCTGAGCGTGCGCCAGAACCTGGACTTTTTCTCCGGGGCCTACGGCCTGGCTGGGGAGCGCCGCAGCCGGGCCATCCAGGGCATGATCGACACCTTCGACCTGACGCCCTACCTCACCGCCTCGGCCGGGGATCTGCCGCTTGGGTTCAAGCAACGCCTGGCCCTGGCCTGCGCCGTGATGCACGAACCGGCCGTGCTGTTCCTGGACGAGCCCACCTCGGGCGTGGACCCGGTCACCCGGCGGGAATTCTGGACCCACATCAACGGCATGGTGGAAAAGGGCGTCACGGTCATGGTCACCACCCATTTCCTGGACGAGGCCGAATACTGTGACCGCATCGCCCTGGTCTTCCGGGGCCGGATCATCGCCATGGGCTCCCCCGACGACTTGAAAGACGGCGTGCGCAGCCCGGATGCGCCCGACCCGAGCCTGGAGGACGCCTTCGTGACCCTGGTGGAGAACGACGAGCGGTCAAACGCGACCGCCCCGGACGCCGGGGGCAAGGCGGCATGACAGCCCTGGCGGCGCGCCGGATGGCGGCGATCACCATCAAGGAATCGCTGCAGATCCTGCGCGATCCCTCCTCCATCCTCATCGGCTTCATCCTGCCCGTCTTTTTGACCCTGCTGTCGGGCTACTCCACCAACCTGGACCTCACCGACCTGTCCATCGGCCTGGCCCTGGAGGACGGCTCCCCCGAGGCCCGGTCCCTGGCCGCCGCGTTCACGGCCACGACCTCCTTTTCCGTCCATGCCGGGCGGGATCGCCGGGAATTCCTGGACGACATGGCCATGGGCCGCATCCGGGGGCTGGTGGTCATCCCCCAGACCTTCGGCCGGGATCTGTCCCGGATGGATGCGGCGGACGCAAAAAGCGCCGACGTGCCCTTCCAGGTCATCGCCGACGGCAGCGAACCCAACACGGCCACCTTCCTGCAAAACTACGCCCAGGGCGTCTGGCTGTCCTGGATGGAGATCCGCGCCGGGCAAAACGGGACGCCGTTTACCCAACTGGTGGAGGTCGTGCCGCGCACCTGGTTCAACCAGGAGCTTTTGAGCCTCAACAGCCTCCTGCCCGGCGGCATGGCCATCAACCTGACCCTGATCGGAGCCCTTTTGACCGCCCTGGTGGTGGCCCGGGAATGGGAGCGGGGCACCATGGAGGCCCTTTTGGCCACGCCCATCGGTCCCCTGGAGCTTTTGGCCGGGAAGCTCATCCCCTATTTCGTCCTGGGGCTTGCGGCGCTTTGCATCTGCCTGCTTTTGACCCTGGCGGTCTTTCACGTGCCCTATCGGGGCTCGGCCTTCGCCCTGGTGGCCGTGTCCTCGGTGTTTCTGATCTCGGCCCTGGCCCTGGGGCTTTTCATCTCCACGGCGGCCAAAAACCAGTTTGTGGCCTCCCAGATCGCCATTTTGTCCGCGTTTTTGCCTGCCTATTTCCTGTCGGGCTACGTGTTCGAACCCTCGGGCATGCCCTGGCCGGTTCGCCTCCTGACCCACGTCATCGCGGCCAAGTACTACGTCTCGTGCCTGAAGACCCTTTTTCTGGCGGGCGACGCCTGGCCGCTTCTGTGGCCCAACATCGGCGGCATGGCGGCCATCGCCGCCGTGCTCCTGGCCCTGACCCTGGCCAAGACCAGACGGAGGATCGCCTGATGATCGGAGGGGTGCGGGCCTTGGTCCGAAAAGAGCTTCTGGCCGTGCTTCGCGACAAGCAAAGCCGCATCGCGCTTTTCATGCCGCCCATCCTCATGCTGACCATCTTCGCCTTCGCGGCCACCCTTGAGGTCAAAAATGTGGATCTGGCCGTGCTGAACCTGGACGGCGGCCAGGCCTCGGCCGAACTGATCCAGCGTTTTTCCGGCGCGCCGTATTTTAAAAACGTCTTTTTCCTGCACGGCGTGCCCGAGATCGCCCCGGCCCTGGAAACCGAACAGGCCATGGCCGTTATGGTCTTCGATCAGACCTTCTCGCGCGACGTGGCGGCGGGCCGCCCGGCCAAGGTCGAGCTGCTCCTGGACGGCCGACGCAGCAATACCGCCCAGATCGTACAGGGCTACGCCAGCCGCATCGTGGAGACCTTCAATACCGAACTGGCCTACCGCCTGGGGATTCCTGGCCCCCCGGCCCGGCTTGTGGCCCGCAACTGGTACAACCCCAACCTGGAATACCTGTGGTACACGGTCCCCAACCTCATCGGGCTTTTGAGCATGGCCGTGGGACTTTTGGTCACCTCCCTGTCCGTGGCCCGGGAGCGGGAACTGGGCACCTACGACCAGCTTCTGGTCACGCCGCTCACCCCCGGCGCGATCCTGGCCGGAAAGACCGTTCCGGCCATGATCCTCGGGCTTGTCGAAGGCAGCCTGATCACGGTGGTGGCCATCGTCTTTTTCCGCATCCCCTTTGCGGGCTCGGTGGCGGCCCTGGGCCTGGGGCTTTTTTTATTCATGCTGTCCGTGGTGGGGTTCGGGCTTTTCATCTCGTCGCTGTGCAACACCCAGCAGCAGGCCATCCTGGGCACCTTCACCTTCATGATCCCGTCCACCCTGCTCTCGGGCTTCGCCACGCCCATCGAGACCATGCCCGCCTTCCTACAGATCGTGTCCCTGGCCAACCCCCTGCGCCATTTCCTGGTGGCCATCCGGGGCATCCTGCTCAAGGCCATGCCGTTTCCCATGGTCATGGAGACCATCTGGCCGCTTGTGCCCATCGCCGCCGTGACCCTGACCCTGGCCGGATGGTTTTTTCGGCGCGGCATCCGGTAGCCAGGGGGGAACCCTTTTTGAAAAA
>NZ_JAZHDB010000169.1:0-15296 GCF_036584575.1 Desulfolutivibrio sp. | reverse complement strand
TCTTCGATGCCGTCCGAGGCCAGGCGGGTGGAGGTCACCCACTGGCCGCCGCGGGCGGCGAATTTGCGGGCGGTGAGCAGGTTCCGACGCCGCCGTCCGCGCCGTCCGCGCCGTCGGCCGTCTCTCCGGAAGCCTTGCGCGTCGTGCCCGTCGATCTGCCCGTGGCCGCGCTCAGGACCGTCGGCCTCGAACCGGTCATCATCGAGGTGGCGGCTGCGCCTGCCCCCGCCTTGGAGCGCGCCGCATCCCCGGCCCCGGCTCTGGCCCCGGCCGTGGCGGAACTCCAGGCCACGCCTCCGGCATCCGCCGTGCAGGCCGCACCCCAGGCGATGGCCCCGGCCGTGGCCACGGTCGCCGCCCCTCCCCGGGTTTTGGGGGAGCTGGTCATGCGTCCGGGCTGGAGCCTGTCCAAGACGGCGGCCCGGCTCTATGGCAGCGGCGGCAGGCGGGTCATGAACGACGTGGCGGCCGCCAACCCGGGCATCGCCGATCTCGATCTGGTGCGTCCGGGGGCCAGGGTGGCCTTTCCGGCCCGACAGGTCGAACCCCTGCCCGCGGGGTCCAGCGTGATCCTTTTCGAGCGCAAGACAGACCTCGACGCGGCCTTCGCCGCCCTGGCCGCGCTGCGCGACAGCGTGCCCCAGGCCGTTTTGTACGCCCATTACTCGCCCCGGTCGGGCCTGGTCTTCGATGTGGTGCTGGACCGCTACCACAGTGACACGGCCTCGGCCCAGAAGGCCCTGGACGCGCTCCCCCATGGGGTGGCCGTGAAGGCCCAGGTGGTGGAATACCTCGACGACGTCACCGTGGCCTACAGCGTCCTGGAACCGGCTGGGGCCGGAGCGCCGGGAACGGTCAGGACCGTGGCCCAGAACGCGGCCCTGCCGCAGTAACGCCAGACAGCCGGGTCGGCGGCGTGGTCGTCGACCCGGAGGCCATCCAGGGCGTGATGGCCTGGACAGGCGTTTCGCCCCCTTCGCCAACCTGAACCGAGTCCCGGGAGCCGTGAGATGCAGCCACGAAAACGCCTGCGCCTTGGCGAGATGCTGGTCGCCGCCGGTCTTGTGACCGACGAACAGTTGCGCCAGGCCCTGGCCGCCGGGAAAAAAAGCGGCCTGAAATTGGGGCAGCAGCTCGTGCGCCAGGGCATGGTCAAGGAATCGGACATTGTGGAGGTCGTCAGCCGCCAGATGTCCATCGAGAAGTATTCCCCGGAAAAATATCCCGTGGACTCCTCCCTGGCCGGGGTGATCCCCTCCGAACTCGCGGTCAAAAACCGCCTCGCGCCGCTTCTGCATCGCGGACACCTGCTCAAGGTGGCCATGATCGACCCCCTGGACATCGGGGCCATCGAAGACATCGAGATTTATAAGAACTGCGAGGTGGAGCCCATCATCTGCAGCGAACGGGAGCTGGCCCAGCTCACCGGGGTCATCTACGGCATGAGCGCCGGGATCGAAGGGGTGCTTGAAAGCATCGAGTCCATGAGCATCGACACCGAGGCCGCGCCCGAGGCGGACATGGAGGACATGCAGGTCAGTTCCCTGGAGAACATGGCCGGCGAGGCCCCGGTGGTGCGGCTGGTGAACTCGCTTCTGTCCCAGGCCGTGCGCGAGGGGGCCAGCGACGTGCATATCAGCCCCGAGCGGGAATCCGTGACCATCCGCTTCCGGGTGGACGGCAAGCTCAAGCCCGTGCCCTCGCCGCCCAAGCAGATGGTCATGCCCATTGTCTCGCGCATAAAGATCCTGGCCCGCCTGGACATCGCCGTGACCCGGGTGCCCCAGGACGGCCGGTTTACCATCATGATGGAGCGCAAGGAGATCAACGTGCGCGTGTCCACCCTGCCCACCATCTACGGGGAGAACGTGGTCATGCGCCTTCTGGACATGAGTTCCGGCGGGCTTATGCTCTCCGACCTGGGCATGGCCGAGGACGACATGGCCAAGATTCGCGCGGTCATCAACAAGCCCCACGGCCTGTTTTTGTCCACCGGCCCCACGGGATCGGGCAAATCCACCTCGCTTTTCGCCATCCTGCGCGAGATCAACAGTCCCGACATCAACATCGTGACCCTGGAAGACCCGGTGGAATACCGCATGGACGGCATCCGGCAGGTGCAGCTCAACCGCCGGGCGGGCATGACCTTCGCCAGCGGCCTGCGCTCCATCCTGCGCCAGGATCCCGACGTGGTCATGGTGGGCGAGATACGCGACGGCGAGACGGCGGGCATCGCCGTGCAGGCCGCGCTCACCGGACACCGGGTGCTGGCCACGGTGCATACCAACGACGCCGCCGGGGCCGTGGCCCGGCTCATGGACATGGGCATCGAACCCTTTTTGGTGGCCTCCACCCTGGTGGTGGCCTTCGCCCAGCGGCTGGTGCGCCGCATCTGCCCGCACTGCAAGGAAAATTATACTCCGACCCGGGAGACGCTGCGGTTCTGGGGCCTGGAGGACGCGGGGCAGACGGAATTCGTGCGCGGCCGGGGGTGCTTCATGTGCGGGGAGTCCGGTTATAAGGGCCGGGTGGGGATTTTCGAGATCCTGGTCATGGATACGGACATCGCGGACATGATCATCCAACACAAGTCCGCCCAGGAGATCACCCGGTTCGCCGTGGACAACGGCCGCCTGCGGCTTTTGCGCGACGACGCGCGCACCAAGATCCTGGAGGGCAAGACCACCTTCGAGGAGGCCCTTGGCGCGGTGGTGGTGTAGGAGGGCACACGATGTGGCGGATTGGTCTTGACGTCAGAATTTGGCGCCATATGATATGAACCGAAAGCACACGCGAACCCTGGGGGAAATTTTCACCAAGCCCACCCGGGCGAATCTCAGGTTTGACGATGTCGTGGGGCTGGTTTCCGCCCTCGGCGGAACGGTGACCCAGCGGGCGGGATCGCGGGTGGCGTTTATCCTTTCGGGAAAGGTGCTTGTGCTGCACCGCCCGCACCCCTCTCCGGTCATGGACAAGGGAGCGGTCGAGGATATGCGGGCGTTCTTGTCCCTGTGCGGCGTCAACCCGTAAGGAGTGACAATGGCGACGCTTCGCTATAACGATTATGTCGCAACGGTGGACTACGATCCGGGAACGAAGCTTTTCCACGGCCGGGTGGTCAACGTGAACTCCGTGATTAGCTTTTACGGGGCCACGGGCGAGGAACTGGAACGCGAATTCGCCACGAGCATGGAAACCTATTTCGAGGTCTGCCGGGAAAACGGCATCCCGCCGGACAGGCCGTATTCCGGGCGGGTGAACATCCGCCTGACCCCGGAGCTTCATCGTGATCTGGCCGCTGCGGCGCAGTCCCAGGGCAAAAGCCTGAACGCCTGGGCCGCCGAGGTGCTCAAGCAGGCGGTTTTGCACTGACACCTGGGCAGATGACAGAACACGCGGAAAGGACGGACACGCCACATGGCCAAATTCGCCTACGAGGCCTACAACGACACCGGTTCCCTGATCCAGGGCGAGCTTGAGGCCGACTCCGGCGACGCGGCCACGGCCCGTCTGGCGGCCATGGGCTACATCCCGGTGGTCGTGCGCCGGGGCGGCGCGGGCAAGGCGGATTCCGGCGAGGGCGGCCTGTCCGGCCTGGAGATGGCGCTTGCCCGGGTCAAGCCCCAGGATCTGATCCTTTTCACCAAGCAGTTTCGGACCATGCTGGCCGCCGGGCTCTCCATCCTGGAGCTTTTGCGGGTGCTGGAACAGCAGACCGAGAACAAAAAGCTCAAGATGATCTGCGCCAAGATGGGCGACGACATGCGCAAGGGCGTCTCCATCTCCGACGCCCTGGCAAAGCATCCTTCGGTGTTCTCCAAGCTGTATGTGAGCATGGTCAAGGCCGGGGAGCTGTCCGGAATGCTGCCCGAGGTGCTGGACAGGCTCATTTACATCGTAAGCCACGAAAACAAGGTCAAGACCGACATCAAAAAGGCCCTGCAATATCCCATGACGGTGCTCATCGCCCTGGGCGGGGCGTTTTTCTTCCTCTTGACCTATGTGGTGCCGGTATTCGCCAAGATGTTTGCTTCGGCCAAGATCGAATTGCCCTGGCCCACCAAGGTGGCCATGGCCATGAGCGCGGCGTTGAACTCCTACTGGTACGTTATTCTCGGCGGTCTGGTCCTGGTGGTCGGCGGGCTGTGGCTGTTTTTCCGCACCGAGCAGGGCCAGGTGGCCCGGGACGGGTTCTGGCTGAAAATCCCGATCCTGGGCAATCTGTTTATTAAGGCCGCCATGTCGCGCTTCGCCTCCATCTTCTCCATCCTCCAGGCCAGCGGCGTGCAGGTGCTCCAGGCTCTGGACATTTTGTCCGAGACCATCGGCAACGCGGCCATCTCCAAGGAGTTCGGGCGGATCAAGGACCAGATTCGCGAGGGCCGGGGCATTTCCGGCCCCTTGCAGCGGGCCAGGTATTTCACGCCCATGGTGGTGTCCATGGTGGCCATCGGCGAGGAGACCGGCGACCTGGATTCCATGCTCAAGGCCGTGTCCGAGCACTACGATGACGAGGTGGGCTACGCCGTGGGGCGGCTGGCCGACGCCATCGGCCCCATCCTCATCGTGGGATTGGCCGGGGTGGTGGGGTTTTTCGCCCTTTCCATTTTCATGCCCATGTGGGAAATGACCAAGATGGTGAAGTAGGCGGCAGTCGTGCGGTGTCGAGGAGTGGCATGGATCGTGCTTGTTGGTTGATGAACGTGCAAGTAACCGGTCGGCAAGCCCGTTGTTGGGCATGTTGGGCGGGTGAGGGTTGCTGTATCTCGGGAATTTTTTCTTTTTTCCCGTAAAGCTGGACGGGGCGGCGTGCCGGACTGCCGGGTCAGGATGGTAACGACAAACTTCTGGAAGGAGACGCAGCATGGATTCGATTCACGACGTGGAAAAACGGGCGACCCTGGGGCAACGGGGTTTCACCTTGATCGAAATTATCGCCGTTTTGGTCATCTTGGGCATCCTGGCGGCAGTGGCTATTCCACGCTTTTACGGCCTGCAGCAGGAGGCCGCTGACAAGGTGGCCGAGTCCGCCCTGGCTGCGGGCTATTCGGCGTTGTCCCTGGGGTGGGCCGCCGACGCATTGGGAAGGGCGGATGCACCGGCCGGGCCTTCGGCCGCCTGCACGGCCATCACCACGGAAGGCGACACCATCACCAGCATCGCCTGCGCTGGAGCCACCTGGCCTGCTTCGGGCGGCACGTCAGTGATCACGGTGACCTACACCGGAGGAACGACGGCGACGGTGACGGGAACCTGGACCGCGCCATAACACGAGTACGGCACATCTCCCGGAATCCTCGGGAGTCCGAGGGTTGATTCTCAACGATTCTCGAAGGCCTTCGTCGCATGCCGCACGCGTTTGGCGTGGCGATGGAGGCCTTTGATTTTCAGGTGTCGGGGGATCTGGCTTGGCCATGAGGTCTGATGGCCAGGGTCGGGGAGAAGGTTTTTTAGGTAAGTGGTCCGGAAGATTGGCAAGGTTTCAGGTCGTTCGGCTCTTTGGCGGCAAAGCGAGGAAGCGATATCGTGAGGGGAAAGGCAGCGGGTGCGCCAGGCAAAACCAGCCTGCCGAAAAGGCATTCGGGTAGCGAAGGCTTTACGCTGCTCGAAGTGGTCGCAGTGCTCGTCCTGCTCGGCATCCTGGCCGCCGTGGTTGTGGCCCGGTTCGCCGACAACAACGCCGACACCGTGGCCGAGGCCGAAATATTTAAGTCGCATCTGCGCTATGCCCAGCTTCGGGCCATGGGGGATATCGTCCCCTGGAGCATTGTCATCAACGCGCCGGGTTCGTATACCTTGTACAAAGGCGCGGACGCCTCCGGCACCCCGCAGAATCTTCCGGGCGCATCCGGCTCGACGCACGCACTGGACAGCGACGTAACCATCTCGGGCGGCGCCATCGCATTCGACTGGCGCGGTCAGGCCGCAGTTACCGGTGGAGACGTCGCTTTTACTGGTGAGTCGGCGATAGTATTGTCTGTGTATGCGACAACAGGATTTGCATATAACCCATGACAATTTTGAATATACATCGCCCTCGCGGCTTCTCCCTCATCGAAATCATCATCACCCTGGTGGTGCTGGGCCTCGCCGGGGCCATGCTTGCCACATTCATGGGGCCGGGCATCACCCGCAGTTCCGATCCTCTGCGGGCGCTGCAAAATGACGCCAGTTTGCAGGCGGTGATGGAGAATATGATTGCGGCTCAGGAGAAGACATATCCAGCCGATCTATCGGGGTTCTCGACTTCCCTTGGAGCTGTTGGTGCCACGCCGACAAATACCTATGGGACATATCATGTTGAACGCAACAACGAGTGTTATCTAAACGGGAATGTGTTCACAAACGGCACTGGCCCGTACCTGTGTGTGACCATCTCCGCGCCTGGCCAATCCGGCTCAAAAATCTCCTACCTTTTTACGGTGGCGCCCACGCCATGACCCCCCCTATCCGCAGCCAACGCGGCTTCACCCTCATCGAGATCATCGTCTCCCTGGTTCTCCTGGGCCTCCTGGGCGCGACGGTGTTTGGCTTCATGGGGCAGGCCGTGCGGGGGTTTTTCATCGCCCGCGACGCCCTGGAGATCACCCAGAAGGCGCAGATCGCGCTCAACCGGATGCGGATTGAACTGACGTACCTGAAAAGCGTGAGTGCGTCATCCGACACATCTCTTTCGTTTGTTTCGATAATAACTGGAGTGGATACGACGTATGCGATCGCCTATGACGCCAGCACCGACAGCATAACCTGGAATGGCGTGACCCTGACCGACGACGTGGGCGGACTGACCTTTGCGTACTATGACGAACCGGGCGGGACGGCGTCATCAAGTTTTCAAAGTACGACAAAACTCATCGGCATCACCCTGGTCATGCAGGACAGCGACGGCGCCACGGTGACATTCGCAACGTCGGTTTTCCCTGGAAAGATATCGCTGTAACGGCCAGAGAAAAAACGGAGACCTGATGCCTCGCCACAGCGCAACAGCACGGCGCGTCACAGCGAATCTCGCTATGGAACGCATCATTTTTGCTGCACAGCGTGGCGGCGCGCTGCTCTACGTCATCGCCTCCATCGTCCTGCTCGGGGCCGTGGGCGGAGGGGTGGCCTATTTTTCCTCGTCGTCGAGCACCTCGCAACTGGCCAACACCCGGGCCGAGCAGGCCTATTATGCGGCTTTGGCGGGGAAACAATATGTAACATGGCTTCATGAGAATTTTGCAGCAATCGATGCGGCTTCTCCAGAGAGCAGCAGATTTCAAAACTTTATCACGTTGTTGAATAAAGATGGCGGGGTTCGCGTCCTTGACGGCAACCGGCGTTTTACCATTTCCGCGTCGGCGTTACCCGCTACATGCCCATATTGTTATACGGCTTCTGTTCTGGGCACGTATTTAGATAACGCTGGTAATGCCACGGAAAGTTTTCAGATTGCCTCTGTCGGAACGGGGGATATTGATGATCCATTTGATCCTGTTCTCCCCGACGACCCCGACGACCCCACTGCTCCCATCGCCCCCGACGAGATGGGCAGAATGACCCCAACTGTCGTGAACAGGTCGAAGCTGGACACCGGGGTATACGGGGATACGGTCACTCTGGGAAACGAGGCGTCGGTGAAGGGGGACGTAATTTCCCTGTCCTGGGTCAATATCGGCAACATGGCCGCTGTCGGTGGCGATGTGTGCGCCGGTGGCGATGTGACCCTGAGCAACCAGGCCTCAGTGGCGGGGGACATCAACACCCCGGGCAATGTAACGATTGGATCGAACGCCGCCATTGTGAAGGGCAGCATCTATGCTGGCGGCAAAGTGACATTGAACAGTTCAGCCCAGGTGCTTGGCGAAATTCATGCCGCTGGAAATGTGGATTTGAATTGGAGCAGCACTGTCGGCGGTGGCGTTTTCACCTACGGGAATGTAACGGTTGCAAATGCCGCCAAGGTTCAAGGCGACGTCAACGCCGGTGGCAAGATCACCGTCAACTGGGGGGGGACCATCGTCGGAGATGCCAGAGCAGGCGGGAAAGCCGACATCAATTCTGGCGCCACCGTCGGGAGCGCCTCCTCATATGTCGCCGCGCCTCCCCGCCTCACGCCAACTGCCCCGACAGCCTGCGCCGAGGTAGAAACACCACCGCTGCAAACATTTTCGGCTGGAACGACGCCCGTCAGCGCCCAGTATGAGAAATACCCCTCTTCGCCGGGGAAGGATCTTCCTCCGGGAACCTATGGCGCCTTAGACATCGCGGGAAAGAACATTCTCACCCTGCACGGCGGCGCCTATACGTTTCAGTCCATGTCTGTCGCCTGGCTGCATACCTTGCAACTCGACCTGTCCGGTGATGACATCACGATTTTCGTCGTGGGCGATGTGAGTTATGGTGGCGATGTGACCATCAACGTGTCCTCGGACGGCGTGAACTACGGTACGATGTGGTATGTGGACCCCGCCCTTGCCGCCAAAGTCTATCTTGAAACCCACGGGAATTTTGTCTCAGGCGAGCAGGGGAAATGGTTCGGAACGGTCCTGGCAAAAAAGAATATCGTGTTTTCCGGTGGCAAGGATCCCTACGGGAGGGTCAAGGTTATTGGTTCCCTGGCCACTGTTGACGGGAAGATCACTTTGAGCGATGAGTTTTCAAATACCTATGTGAAATCAAATTTCGCCAAGGCGAACTGGTAGCGACGCGTTCGTTTCACGGCGTTGACTGGCTTGTGCAGCGGGGTGATGGCAAATCGTTGCGGGAGTCCGTCCCACAGGAGTTGTTCTCCATGTCATGGTTGGTCTTTTAATAACCAGGGGGCAACATGTCGGGTCGTCCGGTAACCGCTCAGTTTTCCCGTTTGTTTTTCCGCCGCCGTCGCCTGTCCGCGCGCGGGTCGGCGCTTTTGTACGTCATCGCCTCCATCGCCCTGCTCGGGGCCGTTGGGGGAGGGGTGGCGTATTTTTCGTCGTCGTCGAGCACGTCGCAGTTGTCCAAGACACATTCCGATCAGGCGTATTATGCGGCTATCTCCGGACTGCGCTATGCACCGAAGGCCGATCTGGCGGCTATGCAAAATAGCACCACGACATATTCCCTGGGCAATAACGTCGCATTCAAAATGACGGTGGGCACAAAGACGGCGTCCGCATATCCGGTGACCGTTTGCGGGATATATGGGGCCGGAACGAGCATGGAGGCGAATTATCAGTTGGCACAGGTTTCTGTTACCCCGGGCTCAGGCACCGATGAGCCTGAATACGGTAGTTATGATATCAGGCTCCCAGGGGATGCTTCTCAGACAGCGGGAGCCAAGAGCGCGCATACGGGCATGGCCAATAAACTCATCAAGGTTGTGACCGAGGGGGATGAAGACTACGAGGGGACGGCGTATGTCCGGCTTGGGAACAGGACGACTCAGGGGTATGCCTGCCTCTGGTTCAATGACACCAAGACGGTCCAGGAGGATAGCACGTACTGCCAAAACGGCGTGTGTAAATTCGGCAAGGGCTTTCGACTGTATTTTGAGTTTCAGGTGGTGTCTGCCGGGGCAGACGGATTTACGGTTTCTTTCATCAACGCCACCAACAACACCGTGAATGACTGCGGCGGCGACCTGAGCATGGGCGAACTTCTGGGATATGGCGGTCCTGGGTTGAGCGGCCATGGTTTGAGGCCTGGAAAAATTGCCCTTGAAGTTGATACTTTTCAGAACGGGTCAGGGTATTGCACCGGAGCCGGGAGCAGGGAAGATGATGACGACGGGCACTTGGCCTATGTCTATTGGGGAGCTATCGATGATGATTCCTGGTGGGGGGGGTGTAATACATATGACGATAATCAACATACGGCTGGTGGGAATATTAATGATGGCGAGTATACCATAGATGGGAAAGATTATAGGGGTTCTCCTAAAAAAAACCCACTTTACAATACCGTGAATTTAGAGAATACAAAAATAAAATTAGGAAGCAACCGAACGTACAAACGAATCTCAAATCTTGAAGATGGTGCCGTCCACACCGTCCGAATGGAAGTCACAAGGGCCACCAATGCCAACGGCAGCGGGGCATATTCTCTAAAAACTTGGGTTGACTGCACCGTCAGCGGTGAGCCTTGTGAGGGAATAAAAAAACTCACGGAAGATTTTACCGCCAAGAATCCTGATCTGATTTCCTCCTTCACCATGGATAAATACTTCCATGGGCTCCTGAACACCTTCCTTGTGGGCTTCACCGAAGCCACCGGTGACAGCGCCCAGGAAGTCCGCCTGATGAATTTTTACCTTAAATTTCGGGAATAACGCTCCTTTATCGGCGGCCACGCCCCGCTGCCCTGCCACAGGGTGTTCTCTCTTTTCGTCCAGTCGTTACGCCCCCTACGTCTGATGCTTTTCACTTCTCGACAAGTCGAGCAATCGGCTTGTCAATATAATATTTATTCCACGTTCGCATATCAAAATACACTTAAAGATTATATAATATGCTGTGAATTTCAAGTTTCCAATAGATTCGTCCACGTTCATGTGCTAACGCTTCTCAAAATTACGTCCGATATCGGCGAACCCCGCGTCGGCCCTGGCGCACGATGCATCGCCGGGAAGCGTTATCCGTATGTCTCGCCCGGGTCTTTCACGGTTTCCGCAGCAAATCCGGCGTCCCGCAACGGCGTGTTCCAGCCAACGCGGCGCGTCGCTTTTGTACGTCATCGCCGCCATCGCCCTTTTAGCCATCCTGGCCGCCGCCATCGCCGCCTTTTCCGGCGCCGCGTCACAGTCCCAGACCAACCAGCCGCCGTCTGCCGCCGCCTATTATCTGGCCCTGTCCGGCCTCAACCACGCCACGACCCTCTCCGCCAGCGACCTCGAAGCCCTTCTCGGCGCGCCTTGCGTGACCTGTGCCCTTGATACCGGGCACTTCACCCTGGAGGTGCTCGAGCGCAACGCCGACGGTTCGTTTTCCGTGGCCGCGACAGGCGTCGCCCTGCCGGACAACCCGCGCCAGTCCGTCTGCCGCCTGCCGGGCACGGTGTCGGACGCGGGCGGCCCCATCTCCTTTGAGCGCGACCTGGAGGACTTTGATCTGCCCGTGACCTCGGGAACCCGCGACAGCAACATCGTCTCCGTGGACCTGGACAACCGGGTGGCCGTATTCGGCAACAACACCCAATACGCCTACGGCTGCCTGTGGTATCGGGGCAGCCGCAACTGGTGCGACTCGGGAAAGTGCCTGTTCGGCAAGGGGCTTCGGGCCTATTTCCGGTTTACTTTCGCCGCCGTCCCGTCGGGCGTGGCCTGCGGCGACGGCTTCACCTTCGCGGTCATAAACGCCGCCGAAAACGACGCCTCGCGCTCGGGCGGGCTGGTGGGCATGAGCGAGCTTCTGGGCTACGCCGGGCCGGGCGCAACGTCGGACGGCCGGGGGCTTGTGCCGCCGAAATTCGCGGTGGAGTTCGATGTCTATGCCAATCCGGGCGTGAAAAATCCCAACATGTTCGACTCCCGGGCCGATGGGCCGGGCGGCGACCATGCAGCCCTGGTGTTCTGGGGGTTTGACGACGACTCCGGTTCCTGCGAATCGGCGGGCCATTCCTATGCCTGCGTTTTGGACGACAACCGCCATTCCCGCCAGGGCACGGAAGATGTGGGGCTTGGCATCTCCGGCGACATGCCGCGCAATAGCCTGAACCGAGCCGGGGCCGGGGACTACGCCGCGCAAAGCGGCCGCCCGGACTGGCTGCGAAGCGGTGCGCACGCCATGCGCATGGAGGTGGATCGGGCCGACGCCCCTGACATCCTGGGCGATTATGCCTACAGCATCCGGGTCTGGATCGATTGCGCCGACTGCGACGACGTCATGAGCGCCTACGCGGCCGGTCCCCCCACCCTGTCCCGGACGATTTCCCTATCGCGCGCCCAGCACGAGCGGTTCGAGCGGGTGCTCTTCGGCTGGACCGAGGCCACGGGCGCGGCCGTGCAGCAGGTGGGCGTGTCCGATTTCAAGCTGTATTTTCTGGAATAGGGGGGCGGCTTTACATCGCCCGGGCCTTGGGCCATGTTCCGGCCCATGCGCCGCACCCTTGCCGCCCTGTGTCTGGCCCTTTTCGCCGCCCTGCCCGCAAGCGCCCCCGGCGGCGAGGTCATCTACAAATACGACGCCCCGGGCGGCGTCATCCATCTTTCCAACCGACGCTTGAGCAAGGACTACCGGCCCTATTTCTACATGCGCGTGCCGCGCGCCGTGGACCAGGACAAGCTCATGGCCGTGATCCGCTACTACGGCCGTCGCTATAAGATCGATCCGGAGCTGGTGCGGGCCATGGTGGAGGTGGAGTCGGGTTTCGTGATCGAGGCCGTCTCGCCCAAGGGGGCCCAGGGGCTGATGCAGATCATGCCCGGCACGGGCAAGGATCTGGGGCTAACGGAACCCTTCGAGCCAGGGCCGAACATCGAGGCCGGGGTGCGGTATATGCGCGACATGCTGGACCGCTTCGGCGGCGACGCCTCCCTGGCCCTGGCGGCCTACAACGCCGGGCCGGGCCGGGTGTCGCGCACGACCGGCGTGCCGGACATCCCCGAAACCAAGGACTACGTGGCCAAGGTCATGGGGCGCTACGGGGCGCGGTCGGGAATGCGGTAATATTTTCGGTACCGAGGGAGAATTGTCATGACGCGAATTCTCATACATCCTGGCGAGCACCTGGCCGACGAGTTGCAGGCCCTTGGCATGAGCGCCAACGCGCTGGCCAGGGAGCTCGGGGTGCCCACCAACCGCATCACCCAGATCATGGCGGGCAGGCGCGGGATCACGGGGGATACCGCCTTGCGGTTGGGTAGATGGTTCGGCACGGGGCCGGACATCTGGATGAATCTGCAAAAAAATTATGAGCTCAAACGGGCGGCCCAGGAGATCGGCCGGGCCTTGGAGGATATCCCCCGGCACGGCATGGTGGCGCAAACGCCTACCGCCGCCGCCCGGTGACCCGGAAGGCTGAAGACCGTCGATCTCCGGGAATCAGGACGTAGGGCCGTGAGGCTCGGGCCGCCCCGGTCAACCGGAACAGGCGCTTGCCGTTTCATGGCGCGTCTCGTCGAGGAGCCGCACGCCTAGGGCCGTGACCTCGGCCGGGACCATCGTCCGCAAGTCGGCAAGGGGCAGCCGTTGCCGCACCAGCAGCGCCCCGGCCACATCCGCCACCCGGTCCCACACCGCCGCGCGCCCGAACAGATCGGCCAAAATGCGGCCAAGCTGTCCCCGCAAAAGTCCCGAGGCCCCCATGCCGCGCAGGCCCAGGGCCTCGAATTCCCGCATGACGTGCAGCATGTCGAAGGCCAGCCGCTCGTTGGCCAGGTCCGCGTGCAGCCCGAAGGCCTCGCCCAGAAAGCGCGTCTCGGCCTGATGCCCGGCCAGGGCGATGAGAAACCGCCGCCGGATGGTCAGCTTGCGGCTGTCGCCGGGCAGGACGTAGCCCGGATCGTCGTCGGGGCCATCGATGCAGGCGCTTACGGCCGGACAATCCACGGCGAAAGTCATGACCGCATGTCCGGCCACATGGTGGGCCAGGGCCTGCAGGGGGTCGCGCTGGGGTCGCGTCTGGTCCATTCCCGTTCTCCTCGGGCCTTTGTCTGCGGGTTATGACAACAGCCGGGAAATCTCCGCCGAAAGGGCCTCGGTGGTGAAGGGTTTTTTGAGAAACCCCGAGACCCCGGCCCGAAGCGCCAGGTCCACCTGTTCGCCGGTGGATTCCGTGGTGGCCATGAGGATGGGCGTGTCGGCATGGGCCATGTCGCCGCGCACCAGCCGGGTCAGCTCAATGCCGTCCATGACCGGCATGTTCATGTCCGCCACGATGCAGTCGAAGGGCTCCGAGGTCTCCAGGATGTCCCAGGCGGCCTGGCCGTTTTCCGCCGTGGTCGCGGCGAGTCCAAGGCCCGGCAGGGCGGAGCGGTAGAAGGCCAGCATGGCCTTGGAGTCGTCCACGGCCAGGATGCGGCGCTGCCCGGCCGCCTCCGGGGCGAGGGCGTCGGCGCTGGCCGCGCGCAGCCTGTGGGCCAGGGCCGTGGCCTGGGGCGTTTCCGCGCCCTCCAAGACCTGGACGAAGGCCGCCATGGTCTCCGGGTCGCAACTCGTCTCGGCCTCGGCGACCACCAGCCCGGCCAGGGCCGGTTCGGACAAAAGGGCGGCGAAAAGCCGCACGGCGGCGGCGTCGGCCATGGCCCGGGCCATGAGTCCGGCCTTTGCCGGATCGGCCTGCATGGCCTCCATGAGCTTTTTGGCCACCCCGGGGTTGGCGTTGGCCTCAAGGGCCGTGATCACGGCCAAAAGCAGCATGGGATCGGTCTCGGACAGGCCGTCGAGCAAAAAGACCAGCCCCTTGAGGGACGGGGCCCGGCCCAGGGCCTCGTAGACCGCGAAACGCAGGTTGGGATGGGTGAATTCTTCCAGATCCTGGGCCGTGACCAGGGCCTCGGCCCCGGACTTGTGGCCGATAAATCCCAGGATGTTGGCCGACAGGATCTTTTCGTCCAGATCGCCCTCGCCAAGCAGCCTGGCCACCAGGGGGACGGCGGCCGGGCCGGTGGCGATGATGGCCTCGTGGATGGCCCGACGGGCCGTGGGATTTTTGTGGTGGGTCTTGGTGACCAGATAGGACAGGGCCGATTCGCCGCCGATGGCCGCCACGGCCCCCACGGCCTTGAACACCGTGACCGGGCAGTCGTCGCCGGAGATGATCTCCGCCGCGTCCACCAGGGCCGCCAGGCGCGACAGGGATTCGGCGTCGCCCAGGGCCCCCAGGGTCTCGACGCACAGGGCGCTGATAAAGGGATCGGGGTGGTCCAGGTGCTTCCGGAAAAGTTTCAGGCTGGCGGGGTGGCGCAGACGGGACAGGGCGCTTAACGTCTCCTGGAGATCCTCGGACGTGCTGGCCCGGGCGGCCATGTCCAAAAGCGCGGGCAGGGCGGCGGCGAACTCGTTGCGGCCCACGGTGCGCAGGCACAGGCGGCGCACGGCCGGGGACGGCGAGGCCAATCCGGTCACGGTCTGGGCCTCGTCGTGGCCGAAAAGGGCCTGCAGGACGTTTATCACCGCCAGATCCACGGACTGGTCGCCAAGGGGGGCGGCGATCAGGTCGCACAGCCCCGGGATGGCCGTGACGTCCGCCTTGGCCTCGATGTCGCGCAGCAGGGTGATCTGTTCGAGAAAGTCCAATCCCCGGAAGTCCGTCAGGGCATCCATGCGTAAGTCCTTTGTCTGCGAGGTGAAGATGCGCCCGGCCTGTCCGAAGGCGCCGGGCGGCTGCGCGATTGTGGC
>NZ_JAZHDB010000168.1:0-15361 GCF_036584575.1 Desulfolutivibrio sp. | reverse complement strand
GACGAGCCGGTGTCGGCCTTGGACGTATCCGTGCAGGCCCAGGTCATCAATCTCCTGGGGGACCTCAAGGCCCGCCTGGGACTGGCCTACCTGTTCATTTCCCACGACCTGGCCGTGGTCGGCCACATCAGCGACCGCACGGCGGTCATGTACCTGGGGCGGATCATGGAGCTGGCCGCCACGGACACCCTCATGGACAGCCCGGCCCATCCGTACACGAAGGCCCTTCTGGCCGCCGCCCCCATTCCGGACCCGGCCAGACGCCATGCCGCCCGCACCCCCCTGGCAGGCGATGCGCCGAGCCTTTTTTCCCCGCCTCCGGGATGCGTCTTCCACCCCCGCTGTCCCGAGGCCATGCCGGAATGCGCCATTTCGTCCCCCAAGCTTCTCGAAACATCACCCGGACACTTCGTCCGTTGCCTCAAGGAGACCCCATGAACTGCCCCACCACAACGCCCCAGGCCCCTTCCACCGACCTCAACGCCGCCGTGGGCGACATCTTCAAGGTGCTGGCCGCCGAGAACTGGGCCCGCTTTTATTTCGCCGTGGACCGCGACGGCCAGGTGTTTCTCGACATCCCGGCCGAACGCATCCTGGCGGCGGAAAAAAACCAGCCGCTTTTGGCCGAATTCCTCAAGGAGATCACGGCCAAGCCCACGGACTACGAAACCTCCCAGCGGGTGGTGGGGGAGTTCGTGTTCCGCAATCTGGAAGTCAGCCGCTACGCTCCGGGGATTTTATCCCAGGCCTTCGACAGCGAGGCCTTCAAGCTTGAGAACCGGCTTTTCGCCATGTGGCTGACCAGCCATGAGGCCATCATGGACGAGCGAGTGCGGGAATTGGACGAATGGTTCGAATACTACGAGGGCTGGCGGGCAAGCGAACAGGTGCGCCGCTTCGCCGCCGGGCTGGCCGGGAGCGGCAACGTGGAGAAACCCGAGCAGGGCGGCGTCCATTAGTTTTGCGCCCGGCAGGATTCGCACAAACGCGTGTTCCCGACATCCGCCTGGCCGCATTGGCACAGGAGGATTTCGGGAACATTCTTTTGACGGAACTGCTTCTTCTTTAAAAAATACTGCCGCATCGCCTTCGTCCTGCTGCGGACGCCTCCACCCGGCGTCCCGGGCAGGCGGCAGGGTTCAGGCCGCATCCGTCGACATCGGCCTCCCGTGCTGCGCACGCCGCACCGTTGGCGAAAACGGATGATGCGCAACGCGCCATACGCCGTTAGAGCCCGGTCCAGCCCCGGTCGTTCATGCACCGTTCGAACACGTCGGTCCTGGTGTTTTCTATCTTATAATTGCTGTAATAGTTGGACATCTGGCCGACGACCGTGGGATCGAAAGAGACCCGGTCCTGGATGTTGACCCGCTGTTCCAGCAGGTTCTCGACATCCCTGCAATAGGAGGTGTCGCTGGCCAGGCGGGCCTTGGCCTGGGCCGGGTCGGTGATCTGGGAATTGACCCAGCGGTGGCCGCATCCGGCCAGAAAAAGGACCGTCACAAGAAGCACGCACGAACGGTTCAAGTGGTTTCTCCATCGGTTTTTACGCATGTTTCAGGGCAATACGGCAATTTTCCGTAAAGCGTCTCCGCTGTCAACACCGCCCTCGCCTGCAACCTCCCCTTTCCCACCCGGCCCCCCCTGCCGCCACGCCTGACGTGTGTCCAGACTGCGTCCTTTTGCCGCATCTTTCCACCATCCGCGAAACGCTGACTGGCCCCTGCGACATCCTCCTTCCATGACGGCTCCCGGCTCATACCGTGAACGGCGTTCTTTACGCGACGCCATATGCGGCATGGGCCATGCTTTTTTTCCCCGCAACCCGGGGAGTGTATCGCAGTCCCGGGCCGCCCGATGAACGCATAGCCCCGTGCAAACACCAGCTATATCCTTGAAAAGGTATAAGCTCACTTTTATGCGTGGAATGCAAACATTTTTCTTGACAACGCATTGGAAAAAGTTCTTTACAATGAAACAGAGTCTTTGAAAAAAACGCAATTCGGCGACGGGAGGTCACCATGGATGATTATCTGAAACAAGCCCTTGACATCGTCAAGGCTCAAGCCAGCGTGCGCACCATGACCGAGGAGGAACTTACCTCCATGGTCACAAAACTGGCTGAAGGCATCAAGAACATCAGCGAAGGCACGATTCCGGAAACGGAAGTCGAGGAGAAGGCCCCGATCATGGACCCCAAGAAGGCCATTCGGGAAAAGAGCATTGTGTGTCTTGAATCCGGAAAGTCTTTCAAGATTCTGACCAAGCGGCATCTGGCCAAGTATGGCATGACGCCCGCCGAATACAGGGAAAAATGGGGGTATGCCAAGAACCTGCCCCTGGTGTGCAAAGAGTTGCAGCGTGAACGTCGCAAGAAGATGAAAGAGATGAAGCTGTGGGAGAAAAGAACCAAAAAAAAGTAGCGCGTCCGAAACATCCGCCCGGCGCGGGATTCCTGAAAAAAGCGACGGGATGTTGAGAGAAAGTCCGCACGAGATGATCGTATCCGGATGCAGCGGACACGTGTCGAGCGGCGCGGCATGATCCTGCAGACATGACCCTGGCGGGGGGAAGGAACATTTCTCCTGCCGGGGTCGTGGCTGCGACAGGCGTCACCCATCTCCACCGCCCCGCCCTGGCTTCCCCGGTAAGCCATCTTTTCTTCGCCACCCGTATTTTTTCCACAACCAGCCGAATTTTCTTGATTTCCGCCAAAATAACCGGGCCTTGCCCCCTTGACTGGGACGATTCATCGATTATCTATTTGGCGCTCGCACACGCCAAGTGCCAGCATTTTTCGTAAAAACCAAATGATTTTAAATTGTTAAGGCAATAGCGCCGCACGCTTTCAAAGGAATACGGGACCGGCGCCGCAGGCCCGACGGGGCTTCGGCGGAGAACCGATCACGTAAGCCATGCATCTCGTGGAGAAAAGACATGCCGATCTATGAATACCGCTGCCAGGACTGCGACAAGGTGTTTGAAAAGATTCAAAGCGGCTTTGAAGAACGCACGGAAGCCTGTCCGACCTGCGGCGGAGAGTCCAAGCGGATCATCTCCAACACCTCCTTCGTGCTCAAGGGCTCGGGCTGGTACGTGACCGACTATTGCAACCGCCATGGCGGGGCCGAGTCGGGCGGCAACGGCGATAGCGGCGCCAAGGCCAAGGACGGCGGCGCAGCGTCCGATTCCGCGTCTGCCGGGTCCGATTCCGCATCTGCCGCGTCCCCCGCTTCCGGGACATCGGGCGCATCCGGGACGTCGGGCGCGTCGGGCGACAAGGCCCCGGCCGCCGCGTCCTGCTCCACCGCGTGCAGCGGTTGCGGCGCGGCTGCGGCCAAGTAGCTCCCGATCTTTCGCGACTGCGCCGCCACCAGCCGCCAGCCCAGGCTGATGACAAAGCCCCGGTTTCAACAAACCGGGGCTTTGCGCCGCAAGCGGCGGCAGAGCCGCCGGGCGGAAAGGCACGAAATCCCTCGCTTACGGCCCGGCTGCGCCGCGGCCTGCCTGTACATTTTTCTGCGTCGTCCCGGCGCGAAGCGATGCGCCAGGCCTTACAGCCCGAGCACGGCCTCCACAGCCTGCATGTCCAGGCTGGCCTCCACCACGTCGGCCAACCGGGAAAGCGCCGGTTCCAGGTCGTAAGGCGTGGGGATCGTCCGGGGGGCAAGGCCCTTGCGGCGGCGCAGGCCGTCCAGCCAGGCGCGGCGGAAGGCGTCGGCGTCGAACAGGCCGTGCAGATACGACCCCCACACCAGCCCGTCCGGACGGGCATGGCCCAGGGCCTGGCCGTCCTGGCGACGCACGACCTCCACAAGCCCCGAGGCGCAAGACGGGCGGGTGACCCCGTGGTGGATCTCATAGCCCGCCAGCGCCAAGCCGCTCGGCAGATGGACGGCCGTCACGAAGCGCAGGGTCTTTTCGGCCAAAAGCTCCGTGGCCAGGGGCAAAAGCCCAAGCCCCGCCTCCCGCTCCCGGCCCGACTCCAGGCCCGTAGGGTCGCGCACCTCGTCGCCGAGCATCTGCATCCCGGCGCAGACGCCCACCACCTCGCACCGTCCTGAGGCGGCGCAGGCCGCGATCTCCACGTCCAGACCCGTGTCCCGCAGCCAGGCCAGGTCGGCCAGGGTGTTCTTGCTGCCGGGCAGGATCAGGGCGTCGGGCAGATGGCCGCCAGCCACCTCCCCCGGGGCGCGCACCAGGCGTACGGCCGTATCCGGCTCCACCAGCAGGGCGTCGCAGTCCGTAAAATTGGAGAGGTGCGGCAGATCGATCACGGCCACGTCCAGGTCGGCGTCCCGGCGCACGGGCAAAAGCTCTCCGGCCCTAAGCGACACCGAATCCTCCTCGGGCAGCCCCAGGTTCGCGATGTTCGGCGCCACCCCAAGCACCCGCCGCCCCGTCAGCCGACGTAAAAAATCCGGCCCGTCCCCCAGCAGTTTGGGATCGCCCCGGAAGCGGTTGAGCACGAACCCGCACACCCGCCGCCGGTCGGCCTCGGGCAGAAGCTCCATGGTCCCGGCCAGGGCCGCGAACGACCCGCCCCGGTCGATGTCCGCAACCAGGAGCACCGCCGCCCCGGCATGGGCGGCCATGGCCATGTTCACGATGTCGTGGCTCATGAGGTTGATCTCGGCCGGGCTGCCCGCGCCCTCCAGGACCATGACCTCGTGGCGGGCCGCCAGGCCGTCGTAGGCCGCCGTGACCGTGGAGAACAGCTCGCGCTTGCGGGCGAAATAGGTCCGGGCCTCCATGTTGCCCACCGGGCGGCCCAGGACGACGACCTGGGCGCCGGTCTCCGAGGAGGGCTTGAGCAACACGGGGTTCATGGCCGCCTCGGGGGCCAGCCCGCAGGCCCGGGCCTGGAGGATCTGGGCCCGGCCCATCTCCAGGCCGTCCGGGGTGACCCCGGAATTGAGCGACATGTTCTGGGCCTTGAACGGGGCCACGGACAGACCCCGGCGATGCAGGATGCGGCACATGGCGGCGGCCAGGACGGACTTGCCCACGTTTGAGGCCGTGCCCTGGAACATGATGGCCGGGGTTCGGGCCGGCCGGGCCGGACGCAGCGGACAGGGCCGGGCCGGATCAAGCAGGCGGCCCATGGCCGCAAGCAGCCGGGCGTTGTCCTCGCCGCTTCGCACCGCCACCCGGAAAAAGCGGCCGCACAGGCCCTCGAAATCGGCGCAGGCCCGGATGGCCAGACCGTGCCCGGCCAAAAGCCGGTCGCGCAGGACCAGGGCCGCATCCTCCCCGCCCTCCAGGCGGCACAGAAGGAAATTGGCCTGGGACGGGAACACGCGCACCCCGGGCAGCTCCGCCAGCCCCCGGGCCAGGGCCTCCCGCAGCCGGGCCGTCTCCACCCGGGTGCGGGCCAGAAACGCCGCCTCCCCGAGAAAGGCCTCGCCCACGGCCTGGGCCAGGGCGTTGACCGGCCAGGGGGCCAGTTGCTCCCGCACCCGGCCACGCAGGGCCGCCTCGGCGGCCAAAAGGCCCAGGCGCAGTCCCGGCACGGCAAAGGACTTGGTCAGGGACAAAAAGACGGCCACATTGGTCGGGCGCTCCCGGGTCAGGCTGAAAAAATCCGGCACGAAATCGGCAAAGGCCTCGTCCACCACGAACAGGCAGTCCGGCCGCCTGGCGGCCAGCGCCCGCAAGGGGGCGTCAGGGAAGCTTCGCCCCGTGGGGTTTTGGGGCCGCCCAAGAAAGACCAGGGCCGGGGATTCGGGCAGCGAGGCCTCAAGGGCCGTGAAATCCAGGGCGAACTCCCCCTCCGGGGACGTGAAAAAGGGCGTCACGGCCAGCCCGGCCCGCTCGCAGGCCCGGCGGTAGTCCACATAGCAGGGGGCCGCGACCACGGCCCGGGACCAGACCGGCCTATCCGCGGCATCCGGGCCGCCCGGTCCATGACGAGGCCGGGCCGCCCTGGCCAGGGCGAAGAGCAAGTCGCTGGTGCCGTTTCCGGCCAAAAGCGTTTCCTCCGGGACGCCGTAGCGGCGGCTGGCGGCCGCCAGGAGCCCGGCGCTGTCCGGGTCGGGATAGCGGATCAGGTCGGACACGGTTCGGCTGACGATGGGGCGCAGGGAGTCCGGGGCCCCAAGCGGGTTCATGCTGGCCGAAAAATCCAGGATGTCCGCCGGATCGCGGCCGCAGGACGCGGCCAGGGCCAGGACGTGGCCGCCGTGGGCAGGGGGGGCGCCGTGGGTCATGGGGGCGTGGGCCGTGGGCTACCTGGCCACCAGCAGCCAGAACGCGGCGAAGAGGCTGATGATGATGGCCATGATGGAGATCATGAACAGCATGTCCGGCAGGGCCGAAAACTGCTGTTCGCCCCGGTTGATGAGACGGCGCACATAGGCGAAGCGCCACCCGGCCATGATGATCACGGCCACGCCCACGGCGAAGGTGGTCAGGCTTATGGCCTCGGTGTGCAGGTGCTTGCGGGTCAGGCCCTCGAACATGGGCAGGGACTGCATCTGGCGGATGAAAAAATCGAACCGCTCAATGACGAAGCCGAAGGCAAAAAGGGCCAGCCCCGTGCGGCACCAGGCCAGAAAGGTGCGCTCGTTGGCCAGATGGTTGCGCTGCCAGGCCAGAAGCACCTGGGGGTTGGTCAGGTCGAAGACCGTGACCGGCGTTTTGCACTCGTTCATGGCGGGCTCCCTTTGGTGGTCAGTGCGAGGCAATAGCCAATTGGGCAGGCCCTGGCAAACCCGGTCCCGGGCCGTGGTGCACACTACGCTATCGTCAAAACCTTCGGATGCCCGCATTTCGTGGACGCTGCGCGAGGGCGGCGGGAGGGCTCAGGCCCCGGGATCGGTCCTGCGCAGGGCCCATGCCCAGCAGGCGGCCGTGACGCCGACGAAGGCCCCGGCCAGCACGTCGGAGGGAAAGTGCCTGAGGGCGAACACGCGGCTGGCCCCCACCACGGCCGCCACGAAAAAAAACGGCCCGGCCAGACGGCGAAAGCGCAGGGCCAGGACGGCGCACAGGGCGAAGATCCGTGTGGTATGGCCCGAGGGAAAGGACGTAAATCCGCTTTTTGCGGTGAACCAGGTGAAACCGTAGCCGTCTTCGGCGAACAACAGGGCCGGACGACAGCGCCCGAACACGAATTTCAGGCAGTCCGTCAGGGCGGTGGCCGCACAGACCGCCAGGCAGATGCACAGGAGGTCGCGGGCCCAGGCCTTCGGGGCCGGGCCAAGGAGATTCACGGCGCTCACGGCCAGGCCCACGGCCACAAGGGAAAGAAAGACCGTGTCGTCGGCCGCAAGGCTTACGTATTTCGCCAGGTCGAACACCGCCGAGGGCCTGAGGCCTTGGGCGAACCAGGCCGCCGGGCGGTCGAAGAAAAGAAAGGACAGGGTGATGAGGCCGGTCACCGCCAGGGCCGCTTTGACGGTTTGCATAAGGAGCCTGCTCTTCATGAAACCTCCATGGGCGCCAGCCTATCCGAACCGTGGGGCAGGGACAAGCCGCACTGCCCAGGCCGCCGGGATCATCCGCCCGTCCCGACACAAAACGCGCTGCGGCCAGTCAACAGCAAACCCCTCCCGGCATAACCGGAAGGGGTTCGTAAGCTGTCTGCGGAGCCGGAGTTTCCCCCGGCCCCGGTCATGATCGATTGCGCAGTCTGGGCGCGGGCTAGTACATGCCGCCCATGCCGCCCATGCCGCCGCCGCCCGGCATCGGGGGCATATCCTTCTTGGGCTCGGGCTTCTCGGCCACGGCCGCCTCGGTGGTCAGAAGCAGGGAGGCCACGGAAGAGGCGTTCTGCAGGGCGATGCGGGTGACCTTCTTGGGATCGACCACGCCGGCCTTGATGAGATCCTCGTACACGCCGGTGGCGGCGTTGAATCCCATGCTGCCGTCCTTGCTCTCCTTGACCTTGGCCACGACGATGGAGCCTTCGAATCCGGCGTTCTGGGCGATCTGGCGCAGGGGCTCTTCAATGGCCCGGCGCACGATCTGAATGCCCGCCTGCTCGTCGTCGTCGGCGGCCTTGAGCTTGCCCAGAGCCTTGTCGCAACGCACCAGGGCCACGCCGCCGCCGGGCACGATGCCCTCTTCCACGGCCGCGCGGGTGGCGTTCAGGGCGTCCTCGACGCGGGCCTTCTTCTCTTTCATCTCGGTCTCGGTGGCCGCGCCGACATTGATGACGGCCACGCCGCCCACGATCTTGGCCAGGCGCTCCTGGAGCTTCTCGCGGTCGTAGCTGGAGGTGGTCTCGTCGATCTGGGCACGGATCTGCTTGACCCGGGCCTTGATCTTCTCAGGATCGCCAGCGCCGTCGACGATGGTGGTGTTTTCCTTGTCCACGATCAGGCGCTTGGCCTTGCCCAGGCTCTGCAGGGTCATGTTCTCGAGCTTAAGCCCCAGATCTTCGGACACGCACTGGCCGCCGGTCAGGACGGCGATGTCCTCAAGCATGGCCTTGCGGCGCTCGCCGAAGCCCGGGGCCTTGACGGCCACGACCTGCAGGGTGCCGCGCAGCTTGTTGACCACCAGGGTGGCCAGGGCCTCGCCTTCCACGTCTTCGGCCACGATCAGAAGGGGCTTGCTCATCTTGGCCACCTGCTCCAGAACCGGCAGCAGATCCTTCATGGAGGTGATTTTTTTCTCGTTGATGAGGATCAGCGGCTCGTCGAGCTCGCAGACCATCTTCTCGGGATCGGTGACGAAATAGGGGGACAGGTAGCCGCGGTCGAACTGCATGCCTTCCACGACTTCCAGGGTGGTCTCCAGGCCCTTGGCCTCTTCGACGGTGATGACCCCTTCCTTGCCGACCTTGTTCATGGCCTCGGCGATGATGTTGCCGATGGTGGCGTCGTTGTTGGCGGAGATGGTGCCGACCTGGGCGATCTCTTTCTGGTCGCGGGTGGGCTTGGCCAGGGTCTCGAGGTCGGCCACGATGGCCTCCACGGCCTTGTCGATGCCGCGCTTGATGGCCATGGGATTGCGGCCGGCGGCCACCAGCTTGACGCCTTCGGAATAGATGGACTGGGCCAGGATGGTGGCGGTGGTGGTGCCGTCGCCAGCCACGTCGGAGGTCTTGGAAGCCACTTCCTTGACCATCTGGGCGCCCATGTTCTCGAACTTGTCTTCGAGCTCGATCTCCTTGGCCACGGTCACGCCGTCCTTGGTGATGATCGGGGAACCGAAGGACTTCTCGATGACCACGTTGCGGCCCTTGGGTCCAAGGGTGACCTTCACGGCGTTGGCCAGCTTGTCCACGCCTTTTTTGAGACGTTCACGGGCCCGGGCGTCAAAAAGAATTTCTTTGGCCATGGATGACTCTCCTTACTTTTCGAAAATGGTGGGAAATGAAAAAAATGCGAAGACGGGTTTCACGCGCCGCTATTTTTCGATGATGCAGAGGATGTCGTCCTCGCGCATGATCAGGAACTCCTCGTCCTCGACCTTGATCTCGGTCCCGGCATACTTGTTGAAAAGCACCAGTTCCCCGGCCTTGACGTTGGGCTTGATGCGCTTGCCGTCTTCGCCGAGTTTGCCGTCGCCCACAGCCTTGATCTCGCCCTTCATGGGCTTTTCTTTGGCCGAATCCGGGATGATGATGCCGCCTTTGGTAACCGTCTCTTCTTCGAGACGCTTCACCAGAACGCGATCGCCAAGCGGTTTAAGCTTCATGTGGTATGACCTCCGTTGGGTGTTTTGATGTGTGTTTTCTGTTAGCACTCGCAAGGGTCGAGTGCCAGTCTCAGGCGGGAGAGAATCTAACTACGATTCCCGCAAAGGCAAGAAAAAAAGTGCCGCCACCCCAATTTTTTTTCACACTCCTGAAAACTCACGTCCCCCCGGACGCTGTCCGAAACGCCCTCGCCCAGCACGCCCGGCGCGGCCTCCCCCGCAGGATATCGCCCGGCCCGAGGCACGCGGGGAACCTTTTTTCGCGACCTTCGCGCGAATGACATCCACCTGGTTTTTTTCACCCTCTTGACCCGGAGACGGGTTTTGACTAGCGTCTTACGTGTCACCCTCCGCCAGCCGCAGCGCCCCAGGCGGCGATCCGGGCGGCGCCCCGGGCGGCCCATGCCCGGCAGCCCTGTCCCGGTCGGCGGATCAAAACGCCCTCAACCCCCCAAGCGAGGCGTCCATGCGCGACACCCTGGTTTTCGCAACCGTGCTTTTGCCGTTTTTCGCCGCCGTCCTGGCCTTTTTGGCCCGAGGCGCCGCGCCGCGCAAACTGATCATGGTCGCAACCTCCCTGGTCCTGATAACGGCCTCGGCCTGTCTGCTCTCCCAGGGGCCGTTCACCCTCGGCGCCTCGCCCATCTTCGAGGCCCTGGTGACCGTGGGCGATTTCACGCTGCTGGGAATCATCGTCTTTCTCGGCGTCCGGCTGAAAAACCAGCTCATCGTCTGGCTGTCCCTGGGCCAGATCGTCGGGCTGGCCTTCCTGGACTTTTTTCTGGCCGACCATGCCGCCGCAGCCCCGGCTTTTTACGTGGACGACTTAAGCCTGATCATGGTGGCCATCATCTCCATGGTCGGCTCGCTGATCGGCGTCTACGCCCTGGGCTACATGAAGGTGCATGAAGAGCACCTGCACCTGGAAAAATCCCGGCAGCCCCGGTTCTTTTTCTTCATCATCCTGTTTCTGGGGGCCATGAACGGGCTGGTTCTGGCCGACAGCCTGTCCTGGATGTACTTTTTCTGGGAAATCACCACCCTGTGCTCGTTCGTGCTCATCGGGCACGACGGCACGGACATCGCCCGCAAAAACGCCGAACGCGCCCTGTGGATGAACGTGGTGGGCGGCGCGGCCTTCGTCCTGGGGCTGATCCTGCTCCAGAAGGGGGCCGGAACCCTGTCCCTGCAGGCGCTTCTGGCCATGGCCCCGGAGATTTCGGCCGGGGGCCTGTTGGTGGTCCCGCTGTTCCTTTTGGTCTTCGCCGGATTCACCAAGGCCGCCCAGGCCCCATTCCAGAGCTGGCTGACCGGGGCCATGGTCGCGCCCACCCCGGTGTCGGCCCTTTTGCACTCCTCCACCATGGTCAAGGCCGGGGTGTATCTCATCGTCCGTCTGGCCCCGCTTTTCGTGGGCACCTACCTCTCGGCCCTGGTGGCGCTTTTCGGGGCGTTCTGCTTCCTGGTCATGGCGGCCATGGCCGTGGGCCAGTCCAACGGCAAAAAGATCCTGGCCTATTCCACCATCTCCAACCTGGCCCTGATCATCGCCTGCGCGGGCATCAACACCCCGGCCGCCATCACCGCCGCCGTGCTGCTCATCATCTTCCACGCCGTGTCCAAGGCCCTGCTCTTTCTGTGCGTGGGATTCATCGAACAGCGCATCGGCAGCCGGGACATCGAGGACATGCGCGGCCTGTTTGCGACCATGCCGCGCACGGCGGTGATCACCGCCATCGGCATCATGACCATGATGCTGCCGCCCTTCGGCATGCTTTTGGCCAAGTGGATGGCCATTGAATCGGCCTCGGCCCAGTTTTTGGTGGTGGCCATGCTGGCGATGGGCAGCGCCCTGACCGTGCTTTTTTGGGCCAGGTGGGCGGGGATGCTCTTCTCCACGCCCTTTGGCCGCCCACCGCGCGAGACCGCGCCGCCCTCGGTGCGTCTGCCCCTGGTCATCCTGGCCGGGGCCGCCGTGATCTTAAGCCTTGGCGCGCCGTTTCTCTACAACAGGCTGGTGGCCCCCATGGTGGCCATGTACTACGCCGCCCCGGGATACGCCGTGAGCGCGGGCGGCATGGAAAACGCCAGCGGCGTCTTCTGGATCTACCCCCTGTTCCTGATTCTCGGCATCGGGTTTGTCGTGGCCCTGCGGGCCGCCGGTCGGATCAGCCCGGCCGATGTCGCGGCCCCCTACATGTGCGGGGCCCAACGCGACGTGGACGGCCATCCGGGATTCACCGGCCCCATGAACCAGCCCGTGGCGGCGACCCCGGGAAATTCTTACCTGCCCCGGATATTCGGCGAGGAGATGCTTGGCAGATACGCCAATGTGGCCGCCCTGGCGCTTGTGGCGCTCATGCTCGGAGGTGTGCTGTGGTAGGCAAACTCGTCCTGGCCCTTTTGGCCGTGGCGCTGACGCCCCTGGTGGGCGGACTTCTGGCCGGGGTGGACCGGCGGCTCACCGCCTGGCTCCAGTCGCGCTACGGCCCGCCGGTATTGCAGCCGTTTTACGACGTGCTCAAGCTTTTTGGCAAAAAAAAGATGGTGGTCAACCCCTGGCAGGCGCTTTCGGCCTACGTCTATCTGGCCGCCGCCGTGACCTCGGTGTTCATCTTCTTCATGCAGGGCGATCTGCTGCTGATCTTTTTCGTCCTGACCATCGGCGCGGTGTTCTTGGTGGTCGGCGCCCTGTCCGCCCCCTCGCCCTACAGCCAGATCGGCGGCCAGCGTGAGCTATGGCAGATGCTGGCCTACGAGCCGCTTCTGATCCTGGTGTTCGTGTCCATGGCCATGGTCACGGGCAGCTTCAGGATCACGGCCATTCTCGAACATCCCACGCCGCTTCTCTATGAGCTGCCGCTGATGTTCATCGTCCTGGGCTACGTGCTGACCATCAAGCTGCGCAAATCGCCCTTCGACATCTCGGCCAGCCAGCACGCCCACCAGGAGATCGTGCGCGGGGTGCTCACGGAATATTCCGGGCCGCATCTGGCCCTTTTGGAGATCGCCCACTGGTTCGAGGTGGTCCTGGTGCTTTGCATCTGTTCGCTTTTTTTCGCCACCAGCGCCCTGGGCGTGGTGATCCTTCTGGCGGCCACCTATTTCCTGGAGATACTTATCGACAACGTCATGGCCCGAATGACCTGGCGCTGGATGCTGCGCTCGGTCCTGACCGTGGGGCTGGTGTTGTCGCTGGTCAACATCCTGTGGCTGTACGTCGCCTAACCCCCAGCCGGGATTTCACAAGAGAGCCGAACCCATGTTCACAGACCTGATCAACAAGGGACGCCTCAAATCGCCGTGGATCATGCACTTCGACTGCGGCAGCTGCAACGGCTGCGACATTGAGGTTCTGGCCTGCCTGACGCCGATGTACGACATCGAACGCTTCGGCATCGTCAACGTAGGCAACCCCAAGCACGCCGACGTGCTCCTGGTCACCGGCACGGTGAACCACCGCAACAAGCATGTCCTAAAAAATCTCTACGACCAGATGCCCGACCCCAAGGCGGTCATCGCCATCGGGGCCTGCGGCCTGTCCGGGGGGATTTTCCGCGAGGCCTACAACGTGGTGGGCGGCGTGGACAAGGTCATTCCCGTGGACGTGTACGTGCCGGGCTGCCCCTCCAGGCCCGAGGCCATCATCGACGGCGTGGTCAAGGCCCTGGAGGCGGTCAAGGTCAAGCTGGGGCTTTCGGCCTAGGCGCCGCGACCCCCGGGACGTTTCGAAACGCCGACCCCGGCGCCCGCGCCACCGGACGAGGCAACATCACAAGGACGCCGCCTGACATGGACGCATCCCCCATCACCGCCCAAGGGCTCGTGGCCCTGGCCAAGGAAAAGTTCGACGCCGGATACCGCCTGCTGACCTTAAGCTGCGTGGATCTGGGCCAGACGGGCTTCGACATCCTCTACCACTTCGACAAGAACCTGCATCTGGAGAACTACCGGCTGACCGTGCCGCGCGGCGAGAACGTGCCGAGCATCTCCGGGGTCTACTTCGCCGCGCTTTTGGTGGAAAACGAGATACGCGACCAGTTCGGGGTGTGTTTCGACGGGATCGTGCTGGATTTCGGCGGAACCCTGTACCTGGAGGACGAGGTGCGCACCTCGCCGTTTTGCAAGTTCAGCGTCTCCCAAACAAAACCCAGCGAGGGATAGCCTACATGGCCCGCACCATCCTGCCGTTCGGTCCCCAGCATCCCGTGCTGCCGGAACCGCTGCATTTGAAGCTTGTGGTCGAGGACGAGATCGTCCTAGAGGCCGTGCCCGCCCTGGGATACGTCCACCGGGGCCTGGAAAAGCTGTGCGAAGTCCGCGACGTGAACCAGATGATCCAGGTCGTCGAGCGGGTGTGCGGCATCTGCTCCTGCCTGCACGCCGTGTGCTACTGCCAGGGCATCGAGGCCCTGCTTTCCCTGGACGTTCCGCCCCGGGCCAAATACCTGAGGGTCATCTGGGGTGAGCTGCACCGCATGCACAGCCACCTGTTGTGGCTTGGGCTTTTCGCCGACGCCTTCGGCTTCGAGAGCCTTTTCATGCAGTGCTGGAAGGTGCGCGAGCGGATCATGGACATCATGGAGGCCACCTGCGGCAACCGGGTGGTGGTGTCGGTGAACGTGATCGGCGGGGTGCGCCGCGACCTGTCCCCGGAGCAATGCGCCTGGATACTGGAGCAGCTGGCCCTTGCCGAAAAAGACATCAAGCGCCTTTCCTCCACGCTTTTGACCGACTACACCGTGTGCAAGCGCACCAAGGGCAAGGGCGTGCTCACGGCCGAGCAGGCCTATCAGCTGGGTGCGGCCGGGCCGACGCTTCGCGGCAGCGGCGTGGCCCAGGACGCCCGGCAGGAGAACTATGCGGCCTACGGCGGCCTGGAGTTCGCGCCGGTGACCGAGCCCGACGGCGACTCCTACGCCCGAAGCGCGGTGCGCTTCCGGGAGACCCTGCAATCCGTTGATCTGGTGCGCCAGGCCATCGCCCGCATGCCGGGCGGCGAGATTGCCAATCCCACCAAGGCCAAGCCCCAGGGCGAGGTCACCATGCGCGTGGAGCAGCCGCGCGGCGAGCTTTTCTACTACATCAAGGCCGACGGCACGAAAAACCTGGACCGGCTGCGCATCCGCACCCCCACGTTCGCCAACATCCCGCCGCTTCTGGCCATGCTGCCGGGCATCGAACTGGCCGACGTGCCCGTGGTGGTGCTGTCCATCGACCCGTGCATCAGCTGCACCGAACGTTAAGACAAGGAGCGCGGTTCCATGTTCACCATGACCAAAAACGTCGTGCGCAACCTGCTCACCAAAAGCGCCACGCGGCTCTATCCCATCGACGTTCGCGAGCCCTTCGAGGGCTACCGGGGCAGACTGGACAACCGCATCGAGGAGTGCATCTTCTGCAAGACCTGCCAGGTGAAATGCCCGTCCCAGTGCATCACCGTGGACGCCAAGGCCGGGACGTGGGACTGCGATCCGTTCGCCTGCGTGTACTGCGCCATCTGCGTGGACCACTGCCCGGTGCACTGCCTTTTCATGGACAACACCCACCGCAAGCCTTCGGCCGAGCGGGAGATGATCCACCTTCAGGGTACTCCGAAAAAGAAGAAGGCCCCGGCAGCCAAGGCGGCGGCAGCCGCGCCTGGGGCGGAAGCCGCGCCCGCGCCGGAAGGCGGCGACACTCCGGCCTCGCCGTCCCCCGAGACCTCGTCCGA
>NZ_JAZHDB010000167.1:0-2859 GCF_036584575.1 Desulfolutivibrio sp. | reverse complement strand
ATGGTCGACGCCGACAACGCGGGCGTGGTCTATTCCAAGGACCCGGACTGCCGGGCGCGGGCAGCTTGCCGAACCCCGGTTTTTTTGGCAGGAATCATCTTTTTTGGGACGCGATCGTCCCGTCGCCAAACCGTCACCCAAGGAGACGTCCATGAAACGCGCCATCTGGTGTCTGGCCGCCCTGTTTGCGGTCCTCTCGCTTGTTCCCGGGCCGGTTCGGGCTGCGGACGAACCGTTCACGTTCGGCCTGCTTTTGGTCGGGCCGTACAACGACAAGGGCTACAGCCAGGCCCAGTACGAGGGCGGCAGGTATGTGGAAGAGAAGCTGCCCGGCTCGAAGATGATCTATCTGGACAAGGTCAATCCGGCGGATCGTCCCGGGGTGACCATTCCCCAGTTGGTGGACGACCTGGCGGCCAAGGGCGCCAAGATGATCCTGGCCGGTTCCGACGACATGAAGGACGGCATCCGCGAGGCGGCGGCGGCCCATCCCGAGATCAGTTTCGTGCATGTCTCGGGCGACGACGTGCTCACGGGCAAGGCCCCGAAAAATCTGGGCAACGTGTTCGGCCGCATGGAATACGGCAAGATGATGGCCGGGTTTGCGGCGGCCATGACCACCAAGACCGGCAAGATCGCCTACCTGGGGCCGCTGATCAACGACGAGACCCGCCGTCTGGCCGCCTCGGTGTACCTGGGCGCGCGTTACGCCTGGGAGAAGGTGCTGGGCAAGCCCGCCAAGGACTTGCAGTTCAAGGTGAGCTGGATCGGGTTCTGGTTCAACATCCCCGGCGTCACCTCCGACCCCAACCAGGTGGCGGCGGCCTTTTTCGACGGCGGCTACGACGTGGTGGTCTCGGGCATCGATACCCCCGAGGCGCTCATTGTGGCCAAGCAGAAAAACGGGGCCGGAGCCGACGTCCACGCCGTGTCCTACGACTACAAGCTGGCCTGCCAGGGCTACGACGCCGTGTGCCTGGGCGTGCCGTATTTCAACTGGGGCCCGGAGTTTCTCAAGCTGATCAAGCAGGGCAAGGACGGGAAGTTCACGCCTGCCTTCGAGTGGCTGGCCCCGGATTTCGCGGACATCAACAACCCGGACACCTCGATTGTGGGCTATGCCGAGGGCGCGGCCCTGTCTGCGGCGGCCAGGGCGGAACTGAAGAAGTTCGTGGCCGACCTGGGCGCGGGCAAGGCGGAACTTTTTGCGGGACCGCTGAACTACCAGGACGGCTCGGTGTTCCTGAAGGCCGGGGTAAAGGCCACGGACAAGCAGATATGGTATCTGCCGCAGCTTCTGGAAGGCATGGACGGACAAAGCGTGGCCAAATAGGCCCGCACGAATTGTGAACCGGGGACGCCGCCGTGGACGTTTTCTTGTCGCGCATCACGAAACGCTACGGCCGCATCCTGGCCAACGACGGCGTCACCGTGGCCCTGAAACCGGGCCGCATTCATGGACTGTTGGGTGAAAACGGGGCCGGCAAGAGCACGCTCATGCGCGTTCTTGCCGGTCACGTCATGTGCGACGGCGGATTCCTCGAGGTGGACGGCGTCCGGCACGTCGGGCTGACCCCGGCCGGGGCCATGGCCCTGGGCATCGGCATGCTCAGCCAGGATCCCCTGGATTTTCCGCCGCTTCCCGCCTGGGAGAATTTCACCCTGGGCGGACGCCCCCGGACCCGGCGGCAGGCCCGGGACCGGCTGATGGAACTTTCGGAGAACCTGGGATTTTCGCTTCGCCCGGACGATCCCGTGGAACGCTTCACCGTGGCCGAGCGGCAGCAGTTGGAGCTGACCCGGCTCATCGACGCCGACGTCCGGCTGCTGATTCTGGACGAGCCCACCACGGGCATCTCCCCCGAGCAAAAAGACATCCTTTTTCGCATCCTGCGCGATTTCGCGGCCAACCAGGGCCGCATCGTGATCCTGGTGACCCACAAGCTGCCCGAGGCCGAAGAGCTGTGCCACGAAGTCCTGGTCATGCGCCGGGGGCGTCTGGCGGGCAGCTTTACGCCGCCCTACGACCCGGGGCTGTTGCTGGAGACCATGTTCGGCCCCGAGGCGGCCAAGGCCGCAACGGAGCCGGAGATCACCGGCGAGGCCGCCGTGGCGGCGATTAAGGTCCGGGAGGCCGCGCCGCCGCGTGAGGCCCCTGCCCTGGCCGAGCTTGCGGACGTGGCCTTTTCCGACGAGAAATCCGCCCTGCCCCCGGTCAGCCTCTCCCTGCGCCCGGGCGAGGTGGTGGGCGTGGCCGGGGTGGCCGGGGGCGGCCAGGAGCTTTTTTTGCGTGGCCTGGCCGGGCTGGCCCGGATACGCAGCGGGCGGTACGGGCTGGGCGGCGCGGACATGCGCGGCCGGAGCATGGCCGCCTTTTCCCAGGCCGGGGTGCATTTTTTGCCCGCCTCGCGCATGGAGGAGGGCCTTTTTCCGGGCCTGTCCCTGGCCGATCACGCCCGGCTGGGCTTCCCCAACGAACGGGGCGACATCCGCGATCTTTTCAAGCGCCGCTTCGTGGACCGTTTCCATGTCCCGAACCAGCCCGGGGCCCCGGCCGCCTCCCTGTCCGGCGGCAACCAGCAGCGGCTTCTTTTGTCGCTGATTCCCGACGACACCCGGCTGCTCGTGGCCGAAAGCCCCACCCGGGGGCTGGACGTGGCCTCCTGCGCCCAGGTATGGGAGCATCTGCACGCCCTGGCCGCCCAAGGGACCGCCGTGGTCTTCTCCTCGGAAGACCTGGACGAGATTTTGGCCCGCTCCGGGCGCATCCTGGTCTTCTACAACCGCCGCCTGGCGGCCGACGCGCCCGCCGCCGGGCAGACCGTGCGCGGCCTGGGCCGACACATGACCGGCCGGATC